>JANPAD010000383.1:0-12525 GCA_031429735.1 Bdellovibrio sp.
AGTTTTTTTCAGCGCCGATGTGACAATGACCACACCGAAGATCTGTTTGACGTAATGCCACCCGACCAAAAAGAACATAGCATTCACACTGTGCCCCAGTAAATCGGCCCGTTCGTACGCCAGACAGTAAGCCAGATAACCTAATAGCATGGTCGGCACAACAGCCGCTGCCCAAAAGTACTTGAGACTGGTGCGGATGTTGCCGCGAAAATCTTTGTAGAGAAGCATGTAAGACGAAGCAAAGTGAGGATGATTCACGATAAAGGCCAGGGTGACCGCCACCTGAGAAATAGCCAAAACCGATTGCCCGCGATCTATAAATGTCCAACAGATAAAACAAGTAATCAGCGAAAACCCTCCGAGAAATAAATTAACCCAGAGAGTGTTGTCTTCGCGTGCCAGTGTTTTTACATTTGTCGTGTTCATCGTTACATCCTTTAACTTAAACAACATTAATTAAAAAATTTAAAGTCAGTGGTGATGTGCGGTGCCGTGCAGACCGTGCGCATGACCGTGGCGGACTTCATCATCGGTAGCCGGGCGAACCAGCACGACTTCGATATCGAAAGCTAAATCTACACCCGCGAGCGGATGATTGCCGTCTAAAGTCACCGTTGTGTCGGTAATTTTTGTCACCTTCACAACGCGAATTTGTTTTTCAAGTTGCAATTGAAGATGGGCACCGATTTCAACATTAAGATGGGCTAATTCTTGTTTCGGAACTTCCATGATCATGTCCGGACGAAACTCGCCGTAAGCTTCTTTGGCTTCGAGGTCGACGTGTCTTTTGTCGCCTTCGTTCATTAAAGAGATCACGCGCTCCAAAGCCGGAATAATTTGTTGCTGGCCTTCAAGAAACGGCATCGGCTGGCTTGGTTCAGAAGCATCAATCGTTTCGCCGGCTTTATTTTTTAAAACGTAATTGAAAGCTATGACGCGTGGATTTGGTGTCGGGCCTAATGTACTCATGTGGAATCCTCTTCTGAATTGTATTCTTTAGGCAATTCGAGGTCCACATTAAATATAAATCGGCACCGACACAAGCAAGATTTAACACCTCAGCCTAGGTGCATTTAAAGTCTTTTTTAATTTGAAGCGCAGCGGTCAAAACTGAGGGCGACCGTCTCTGAACCTTCGGTATAATTGGCAACACCGCAGCCGGTTAATGTTAACGTGGTCGATTTTCCATCGGTGCAGCTTCCGCTCCAGTACCCTTGGGTCGGACAGGTGCATGTGGGGGTGTCCCAAGTCACGTTCGTTGGTGTATAGGTGCAAACGTTCGCGGTGAGATTATTTGTGACCACAAGCGATCCGCCGCCGTTAATGACCCGACTGGCGCGAGTTGTTCCTGTCACTGTTATAGTACCGCTAACAGTCGTTGTTTGATCATAAAAAACCGTCGAATTCGTCGCTGTAAATTTGCGGTTGATACCGTCGTTTGAAAAATTGAAAACTTTGCTGGTTCCGGTACCTGATGCCCAAGTCAGACGTTGGCCGATCGTGCCTGTTTTAGTTACGCTGAGTGTGGCACCCCGGCGGCCACTCAAGGTGAAATTCGGCACACGTGTAATATGCTGTCCCGGAGAAGTAAGACTGCAAGCCGATGCCCCACCGCCCCAGACCAAAGTCACATCTCCGCTTAAACTCGCGCTGCTCACGGTGCAGTTATTAAAATTACGAACAATCGTCGTTCCGCTCGCGCCACCACAGGATCCGAAGCCGAAACCGTAGCACGATGTGGCCTCGGCCACCGGCAAAGCAAGTTGGGCCAAAGCGCCTCTGGCCGGCGTATCATCTGGCGCATACCGGGCCAACATTTTTTGCAATGAGTTTTCAAACTGCATCTGAGCAATTGCTCCACTGCCCCCACCCGACTCATCGATTGAAGCCATAACATCACCGATTTGTTGCGCACTTTCTTGAATATCAGATCCGTCATCGATCGCTTCTTTATTACAACCGAAGGCAAAGGCTAGGCACATTATCAGAATTAATTTTGTTTTCATCAGATTCTCCTGGGTTTTCGGACACAATGGCCTAGACCAAAAACGTTACGCACTCTTAATTTTACTACCGTAATTTTAAAATACCCACCAGAGTCTTCGGCGGGATCAAAGTAAGAATTAAGTGTTGTTTTAGACTTAGGTCTAGTCTCGATTCTAGACTTTCGACTTAATAGCCATTTAAAGAGCTTATGATAAGTATAAATTGTAGGCGCTTGAAATGTAATCAATTCGATACATATAATTAATCTATGTTGATGGCGACTTCTGCACACTCGACTAGTCTAAGAGCCTTGGTATTAAATGCCAGCTACGAACCGCTCCGTATCATATCGTGGCAAAAAGCTCTCATTATGTGGTTTCAAGAAAAAGTTGAAGTCCTTGAGTATCACGCCTCTTTTGCGCGTTCGGTTTCAAATTCTTTTAAGCTGCCCAGTGTTCTGAAGCTGAAGTCTTACGTTAAGCCGAAACGCATCGACGGTGTGCGCTTCTGCCGGGAAAATGTTTATATCCGTGACAACTACACTTGCCAATATTGTCTGATTAAATTTCCTTATAAAGATTTAACGATTGATCACGTTTTACCGGCTTCACAGGGTGGGCCTAAAACGTGGAACAACGTTGTGACCGCGTGCCGTTGCTGCAACCAAACAAAGGCTAATCGCACTCCTGAAAAAGCGCGAATGCCGTTGCAAAAGCCACCACGTGCACCGAACTGGTTGCCGGTTGTGGAATTTAGCTTGAGTGTCAATCAAGAGGACGAATCTTTTACGGTCTGGAAAGACTATCTTCGCTTTAAAACAAACTAATGCTTTCAAAATGAATTAGGGCATAATTTTTCTATGCTCGAATACAAAGTCGAAATGATCTCTGCCGAAAAAACAATCGAACTTCGCATGCGCGTCCTGCGCCCGCTTCACCCGCGCGAAGTATGTGAGTACGCCGAAGATTTTTTACCCACCACATTTCATGTCGGTGTTTTGCAAAATGACAAAGTCGTCGGCAACGGCACCTTCATGCAACAGGCCCAACCGAAACTGCCCGGCCCCAAGCTTTCTTACCGCTTGCGCGGAATGGCCACTGAGCCCGCGTTGCAAGGCAAGGGTTTAGGTCGAAAAATTATTGAGACCGCTGAAGCTGAATTGATGAAGCGCGGCTGCGATCTGCTATGGTTTAACGCCCGAGTCAGCGCTGAAGGGTTTTATAAAAAATTAGGCTACATCGCGATTGAAGAAGTCTTCGAAATCGACACGGTGGGTCCGCATAAAATCATGTACAAGTGGTTTTGAACTTACTTAGGCGGATTCTTTTTCAAGTCACTCAAAAGAGTTTCAATTAACCAGCGAATCGAAGCCGCCATTTCAGCGCCTGAGTGGTCAAAACTATCGCGCATGTCTTTCCAGATTCGGGCATTGAGCAATGTGACAATGAGTTTCATGCGCATCTGGTAATCTCGCTGGAGCGAGTTGATCGGCGGAAGTAGTAGCTCTTTTTGTATCTTTTCGAGCAAGAGACCGTAAAATTTAATGCGAAACACTTCGCGTGATTTCTGACCGAAATTTGTCAGAAGATAGGCGATAAAAAGTTTTTCGTATTGGTCAAATATTTTGTACGTGAATTCGGCGTATTCAGCAAATTTCATGGATTGCATACGCTCTTCAATCTGCGAAAAGTAAACAGTCGTAAAGTTTTCGATCTCTTGATTCAAAGAGTCTTTATCTCCAAAAAAACGAAAGAGTGTACGCAAAGAAATTTTTGACTTTTTTGCCAGTAGTTGCAGCGGCACATCATCGCCGTTGGCCTTAACTAGCATATCGACATACAGCTGAATTATTTTTTGCTTATTGATTTCGGCTTTTTCGCGACGTTTCGTATTATTGTAGTCGCGAACCGTCTTTACGGATTTTTTCTTATTTGTTTTTTTCATCATTTTTAACCTTACCATAGGTAACTACGTCTTGTGGAGCTTTTGGTAAAGAAAAGAACTGAACTTTCTTGAACCAAAGCTTAACGGCTTGATAGTGAATGCGAAAAACCACCAGTGGTGTCATCCAACCGTACCGTAGTAAAATCTGAAGCAGAGAAACCGTTTCAAGGGGCTTTAAACTTCCTTTAATCCAAGTCAAAAGTAGATTTTTTCCTTCATAGTTTTGATATTTGATATGGGCCTCGACTCGACCTTCGTTCTGTATAAACTTGAACTGGTAGAGCCCTTTTACGTCAAAAAATGGGGACACATGAAACTGCTTTTCGGCCTGCATCCAGATATTCAAAAGGCTGGACTGATCTTTTTCGTTCAGCCAGTAGTAATGGCGTTCACCGAACGTATTATTGACTTCGCACAAGACCGCAACCAATTTCGTTTGCGAGTAAAAATACCAGAAGCTGACCGGATTAAACGCGTAGCCGAACATGCGGGGTATCGTTTGAAATACAACATCGTCGTAATCGTGGCCGTCACGGAAATTAAATTTACTTTGAGTAAAATCTCGGACGCGCGCGTGCAGATCGGACTCGGCACCTTCAAGATAATTCATTGAATTGAACTGTAGCAGGCCGAAAAATCTTGATTTCAAAAGACGCTTTAATTCGGCGTGCTGCCGGGTTGAGAAATAAATATTGCAGATCGGATAGCTGAAACTATTTTCAGCGGTCTCGGTGCGAGCATGAAAAACGTGGCCTTCTAAAAATTGAATCACAGAGGTTCAATCACCCAAGGATGCGACACGCCAAGTAGTTCACAGACATTCACTGCGCTCAATAGACCGTCTTCATGAAACCCGTAACGGGTCCATGCGCCGATGTGATAAACACCGTCGATGCCTTGAATTCGTGGCACAAGTTTTTGTGCTTCGATCGCGGTCCGGTCAAACTGCGGATGACCGTAATCGGCCTGCATGATAACCGATGAAGGCACGCGCGCAGGGTTGAGCGTCAAAAACACGTCCTGTTTGGTGGTCAAAGGTTGCAGACGATTCAGATAATAAGTTAAGGCCACATGGCTTTGCTGATCGGTTTTATAGTTGGCCTGCACACACCAAGAAGACCAACACTTTCGGGATTTCGGCATAAAGCTTGTGTCTTGGTGCAGGTAGGCCTTGTTTTTAATGATTTTAAATTTTGAGAGAACATCCAGCACCTGTTCTTTATTGGTTTGCAGAATTTTTTTCGTCAAAGTCGGCTGTGTTGCAAAAATAACTTTATCAAAAAGCGCTTCACCCTTTGCCGTTTTCAGCAAAACTTGGGCGCCTTGCGCCTGAACACCGGTAACCGCTTCGTTCGTATGAACATGCTGCAAGCGTTTGGCGATGGCTTCGACATAATGTTTCGAGCCGCCTTTAACGGTTTTCCACTGCGGGCGATCGTTGACCTGCAAAAGCTTATGATTCAAAAAGAAGGTTAAAAAAGTATCCGCCGGAAAATTTAACATATCAATCTCAGGGGTCGACCAAATGGCGGCCACCATCGGCAAAATATACCATTCGCGCAATTGTTTCGAATATTTGTGATTCTCGAGTAAGTCGGCGACGGTCCACTGTTTTTCACGAGCTTCATCACGATGTTTTTCGGCGTTCTTGTGAAATTTCAGAATATCCAGCAACATCAGCTGAAACGGGATATTCAATAGATTGCGGCGTTGAGCAAAAACCGTATCAAGATTATCACCCGCCCATTCAAGATTTGCATGCGGAATGCGTATCGAAAGCGACATGTCAGAGGGCGCAATCTCGACGCCCAAATATTTAAACATTGAGCGCAAGTGCGGATAGGTGAGGTCGTTAAAAACCAAAAAGCCGGTGTCGACATTGACTTTATCTTCGCCAACTTGCACCGTTGATGTATGGGCATGTCCGCCTAATCGAGCATCGGCCTCAAACAAGTGAACTTCATGTTTTTGCGCAAGAATTAAACTTGCACCTAACCCGCTTATTCCCGAACCAATAATTGCAATTTTCAAGAGCACCTCAATTTATGTCATATCATATGCCGTTAATACAATGAGGCCTAGACCCCCAAAAAGCAAGATCAAAAACAGCCAAAACCCCAATATTAGCGCGGAAACCAAGGGACAAAAGCGGACGTCTTTTTTTGGTACTCACGGTAGGCGTCGCCACGGCTTGCCAGCGACTGCGCCTCTGACGGAGGCACGCCGGTCACCTTAACTAAAAGAATCACAATTGTGAGCGGAGCATAAATCGCCCACGCTAAGCCGCTTGTCCCCAGCATAAAAACGTAAAAACTAAACCAAATGCAGGCTTCAAAGAAATAGTTCGGATGGCGCGAATAGCGCCAAAGACCGACGTTACAGACCTTGCCCGCATTGGCGGCTTGCCTTTTAAACCGACTCATTTGGCTATCGGCCAAAGTTTCACCGATGAGAGAAATTAAAAAGCAGGCAACACCGGCCCATTCAAAAGCGCCTAAGCTTTCGGTTGCATTCGTGAAAGCAAAAACCATCGGCAACGTCAGCAGCGAAACGCTGACCGCTTGAAAAATAAAAAAGTATAAAAATCTTTTCTTATAATTAGAGCCGTATTCGAGTCGCAACTTGCGGTAGCGCGTGTCCTCTTGCGGATGATGACCTTTGATACGCTTTGCGAGAAAGTAGGTAAGCCTTAGGCTCCAGAGAGCGATGATCGTCAAAAAAAGTAGTCGACGCGGACGGTAGCCCCATGCGAAATTATAAAATATGAGCCCGTGCACCGTAAAACAAGCGGCCCAAGCCGCATCAATGATGCTGAAGTTTTCAATTTTAACTGCGTAGACCCACACCCAGTAAAAGAGTACGATCGTGAGCCCCGCAGTCAGCATTAAAATTTCGATTAATGGCATAGAATCTCCCCTAAAATTATCATATACACAGACGCTAAGTCAGTATAGCGTTATCAGTATGATTATTTCATTCACGCAGAAGCTTCTCGTTAAAGAATTCGTCGAAATCGTATCTGAAACTAACGGCATCTCTCTGGTCGACACTCTTGACCTCATGTTGTCCTCTTCACTCAAAACCAAAAGTGTTGAAGCCTACGAATGGGTGACCCAGTACCGCGAACTCCTGAATAAGTTTATGGTGAACGAAATAGATATGGGTACGCTGAAGGCCCATCAGTTTAATTTGGTCTTAGAAGAGTTTTTTAGACGTTTCCCGCTGAAATATAAAGAAGAGCACATCCATTTGTCGGGTTCACTGACCGGGGAATTTGTGTGGAGTAAGCTTCAACCTTTGCTGGACGGTTCGGACCGGGCCATTTATGAAAAAAAAATCAAAAATGTTTACGGCGACAGCGCCTGGCCGATCACTTCGGCCGAAGATGTTGATAAACTCATTCGCCTGAAAGAGGGCGAAGGTTTCAGCACTTACCTGCGTATTTTGTTTTTACCGAGCCTTATTTTTATTTCAAGACAGGCCCATGCCGATGCGGCCTATCATATGGCGACCGAACTTTACAAGAAACACAATGTGGGTTCGGTGCGCTTAAAGTTCATGTTGAACCGCGCGACTTCTAAACCAGATGATAAAATACCGGGACTTGACCAGGTGACCTCTGAAGATGTGCTGATGGGTTTGTATGAAGGCTTTAAAAGATTTCAGCGCGACCATACTGATTTTAATTTCACGCTATCGCCCTCATTCCGCAAAGAGGCGAATCATTTTGATGAAAGCAAGTTCAGCACCCGCCGCGAACATTTTATGCATCAGATTGATGAAATTTTGTCGTTACTTGACCGTCACCCTGAACTTGTTCCGTACGTCACCGAAGTGGACACCGTGGGCGATGAGAAAGAAATGTACCGTAAAGAGCATTTTTCTGAACTTCAGCACGGTTTTAGAAAGCTGCAGTACCGCGGTTTTAAAATCAAATCGCATCACGGTGAAACCTGGTACACGTTGAAAAAAGGCATTCAGGCGGTCGACAACGCCATGAACATTTGGCAGATTGATTCCCTTGAGCACGGCATCAGCCTGGGCATCAACCCGAATCTTTATTTTCACAAACTTTATCAGCGCACCATCAAAAACAATATGGATGGCAAGCCGGTCGATACGACAAGTGTCGACTACAAAGAGCTGAACGAACTTAACTGGGGCACGCACCGACCGATTTTGGATAAAATTCTGACCGGTACACTTTTAACTGAAAAAGACCGCACGCAATTTTTAAAAATCAAGTTTCATACGGCGCGTGAAATTGAACAATACCAGCACGACGTTTTAAACCGCCTGATTCAAAAAGATGTTTCACTTATTTCACTACCTTCTTCAAACAACAAGCTGACAGGTAAGTTTGCCGACTACAAAGACCATCCGTTTTCGTGGTGGGAAAAGAAAAATGTGAGTCTCGGTTTAGGTACCGACAACTACGTCACGCTGAACACCAACTATGTTCAGGAGATGCTGATTCTTTTATTAACAGACCCGGCTAATTTAAAAATCACCAAACTACTGATGGTGACGACCGGCGAAACTCGCCGTCCGTTTATCAGCCAATTGCTTTGGAAAATGCGAAAGGACGTCAACAGTCATGTCTAAAACTTGGATGCAACACCCCACTTTTAAGCAGTTCATTATTCTTCTTCTAGGTTTCGGCAGCGGTCTGCCGCTGGCGCTGACCGGTCAGTCTATGCAGGCTTGGCTGACTTACGACAACATTGATATTGCGACCATCGGTTTTTTCAGTTTGGTCGGTTTACCTTACACCTTTAAATTTTTATGGGCGCCGTTGATGGACCGTTTCGAACCGCCGGTGTTTGGCCGTCGTCGCGGTTGGTTGGTGCTTTCGCAGTTGGCCATCTGTTTGGCGTTGGCACTCATGGCGCGGCTTTCACCTAGCGTCAGCACAACAGTTTTTGCTTTCTGTGCCCTTGGCGTCGCGTTTTTGTCGGCTTCACAAGACGTTGTGATCGACGCTTACCGAACAGATGTGCTTGAACCCAGCGAACGTGGCTTGGCTTCTTCGATGACCGTTTTTGGTTATCGGTTGGCGATGATTCTTTCAGGCGGTATTGCTTTTGTTTGGGCCGATGCCGCGACCGGCAACGGTTGGAGCTGGCCTGATATTTATAATATTATGGCGCTGATCATGGGCGTTTTAGCTTTGATTTCAGCTTTTGCTGTACCAAGACTTGGTCCTGATCGAGTTGCACCAAAAACCGACGCTAAAAATGACTTAATCGGCTTTGCTGCCGTGGTTTTTGCGGTTTTTGTGGGTTATGAATTTACCAATTACATTGCCACTCCGTTGGCCGGTGCTCTGTTGAAACCGTTGTTCACAGCAGGAACTGACGGCGCGGCAAGCCCCGATTTAAAAAAATGGGTCGATCTAGTTTCGTTAATTTTAGGTATCGCCTTTACCATTCCGTTAGCTTGGTTTGCGGCTCAAAAAGCTAAATTTGAAACACTGAACACATCTTTGAAAAATTATTTCAGCATCAAAGGCGCCGCCAGCTTTTTGGCTTTTATTATTTTGTACAAATTGGGTGACGCATTTGCCGGATCTTTAACAACTCCTTTTTTAATTAAAGGCATGGGGTTTAGCTCGGCCGAAGTGGGCGTCGTTAATAAAGTCATTGGCCTGTGGCTGACAATTTTCGGAGCCATTGCCGGCGGCGCAATTATGATTCGCCTGGGTCTTTACCGCTCGCTCTTTTTGTTCGGAATTTTACAATTGTTTTCAAATCTCGGTTTTTGGTTGGTGGCGATTTTAGGCAAAGGGGCTTGGGGTTCATTCACATTGCCCGCATTTGATCTCGTCATTGTATCACTCAAAGAAGCCTCGCAAGTGGATTGGCTTTTACTCAGTGCGATCGCCGTTGAAAATGTCACCGGTGGTATGGGCACCGCTGCGTTTGTGGCTTTCTTGATGGCGTTGTGTAATCAAAAATTCACCGCAACTCAGTATGCGCTTCTGTCGGCGTTTTCGGCGGTTGGACGCGTGTGGGTAGGTCCGTTAGCCGGCGTTTTAATTTCAAGCATAGGTTGGCCGATCTTCTTTATTTTCTCGATGGTCGCCGCAGTGCCGGGTCTGTTTATTTTGTTCAGGCTGCGTGATGTTGTGCGCGCACTCGAATCTCCAAAAGGCCCGCTACTTGCTGACGATTAAGGTGTTGGCTTAACTTCGCAGGCGTAGCCGGGTTTGAGATAACTTTCTCGGTCGGCGGCGGCAGGTTTGCGGAGCTTGAAGCCGCTCATGTCGTCAGTGAAAATTTTCAGACAATTTTCGAGTTGACCGAGTGACACGTACTGCAAGCTATCGTTGTCATAGCTGTATGTGATGTACAGGTAAGTTAAATCAGATTCGCCGTAAACTTTTTGTGAAAGTGCACCACGTGTGTCGACTTTTACACCGGCTTTAAGTTCTTTGTCCGGCAGGGCGGCGAACATTTGAACGAGGTTCGCTTGCGTGCTGTTGCTGCCGATTTGTTTGAACCAGTAGTTGGTGTGCTGTTGAAAAGGTTGTTTGGTTTCTTCAGCCAACTTGGTTAATAGATCTGCCATGACATATTGACCTTTTGCCGTTTTTTCAAAAGACTGCTCGTGGGTAAATTTAAACATCACGCCCCGTTCAGCTAAATACATCAAAAAGCCGTTTTCAAACGTGAAGCGCGGTATCTGTTTTTTTTCAGGTTGTTGTTGCAAAGCTAAGGCCAAATCCTGCAGTTGTGGAAAGTCATAGTCCGTTTTAATTAAATCACGTCCGAAATATTCGGCGATTGAACCTTTGCAGGGAAGTTTTGTTTGAAAAGAAACTTTGCCGTAGTTTTCAGTTTTAACGAACTGAATTGAAACGACCACCGCACCATCGAGATCTTTTTGAATGACGACTTGCGATTTGTCACCGCGCTTCAACTCAAGCACATGAAAGCGGCCCATCAACTCAGGGCGTTTGCGGAATTCACTTAAATAGACTGAAAGTTTTTCAGACCATAAAGGCTCTTGCATTTTACGGCAGGTTTGATCAATTTCAGATTTTTCAAATTCACGGGTTGTGCTTTCAGGAATGCTGATTAATATGTTGTTTTGAGCTGCTAACATTAAAGATTGCTGCAGTTCGACGTTTGAATACACTTGCGCGACTGAATTCGGTAACCGCTCGTAGGACGTAATACACGATTGAATACCGAGTAAATAGACAACAAGAATTAATAGTCTTAAAGACACTCAAGCCCTCCGAATGAAATTTAGGCTTTTACCAGTATAAAACACTGTGAATTAATTGTCTTATTTCAGACGAAAAAACAGACTGGTTCTAGGTCTAAAAATACTCGACTCGAGTCGGGCTCGCGGCCGAGGCGAAAACCACTAGCCACCTTTAAGCTGATTCGGTAGCCTATCTGGGTGCAAATCGAGCTTCAAAATGTCAGCCTGACCTACCCTAAAACGGGAGCGGTTTTGAGTGATATCCTTATTCAAATTCCCACACGCGACCTGACGGTCTTGTTAGGCCCCTCAGGTTCGGGCAAATCGACTTTACTTAAAATTATGGCGGGACTTGAAACCACTTACACAGGAACGGTTCAACGCTCGATTAATCAAAATGAAATCGGTTTTGTTTTTCAAGAGCCGCACCTGATGCCTTGGCGCACGCTAATCGAAAATGTGTCGTTACCCCTTGAACTGCAGGGCGAGCTTTCAAAAAAAGAAATAGCCGACGCAAGTCGTGAGGCTCTTCTAAAAGTGGGCTTGGCAGGTTATGAAAGTCTTTATCCTCACGAACTTTCCGGCGGTATGAAAATGCGGGCCTCTTTAGCGCGAGCCCTTGTCGCACAACCCAAGCTTCTATTAATGGATGAACCTTTTGCTGCGCTCGATGAACAAACACGATTTAGACTAAGTGAAGATTTACGCCGCCTTTGGGCGAGCAGCGATCTGACGATTGTTTTTGTGACTCACTCGGTGCACGAGGCCTGCTTTTTAGGTGAACGTATTTTGACCCTAGCCGGCCGCCCCGCTCGCATCGATCAAGAGATTAAGCTCAACTTACCTCGTGAACGCACGAACGGATTACGCGTTGAAAGTCAGTACAACCAAGAACTTAAAAGAATTTATTCTTTGCTTGATAAGTCAACCGGTGCACGTCCATGAAAAACCTCGTGCTGCGTTTTTTACCTCCGTTGATACCTTTCTTGCTTTTTATCTTCGTAGCTGAATTTTTGGTGCAGCGAAATTTGGTGCCGTCTTATATTTTGCCCGCGCCGAGCTCGGTTTACGAAACATTGAGCGTCGATTTCGCAGAATACCGCATAGCCTTAACCGATACATTGGGGGCTGCGTTCATCGGACTTATTTTGGCGGGCTTAGTAGGCGTGGCGACTGCGTTGTTACTTTCATCTTCAGATTGGACTGAGCGGGCATTGTACCCTTACGCCACCTTCTTTCAAACGGTGCCGATTGTTTCGATTGCCCCGCTGTTGGTGATTTGGTTTGGCTTTGGGGCGCCCACTGTCCGCGCTGCGACATGAGTCGCGCGACACGGATCGCCTCCTCACGGGGTCTGGCGCCCGTGTCGGCCAGGCGCGACGC
>JANPAD010000384.1:0-2939 GCA_031429735.1 Bdellovibrio sp.
ATCTTTAGTCTTAAGACTAAAATCGAATGACTTAAGTCTAAGTTATTTTTTTTTGTTTTGTCCAACATAAAAATACGAATTGTTCACTTTTTTTAAAAAAACTCCGATTTTCCCTCTAAAAAACGTCTTTTTCAGAGGAGAAATCATAAAACTATCGGATTTCCCCCTCGAGAAACACCTTTTTACAGAGGGGTTTTTGTACCAAACCCCGACAAAAAGCTGAGTTTCTCGAGGGAAAACACCCGTTTTCAGTCGAGAAATACCCTGAAAATCGCTTCAGTAAGGCTTCAGGACTATGGCTTTCAGCGCGTTTTCCGATAAGAAACTATGCTTAATACGAGATCATTTACAGAGGTGTTCGAAGCGATGACGGAAGGTTCTGATGAAGAACTTCAACCATCAATGTCGTTTGAAGCCGGCTGGGAAAGTACTCTTGATGCCCACGGCTTCGCGCAAATCATAGCCCAAACACAAACCTATAATATACGCTCGAACGCTCTTCCACGCGGTTACGCCCGCTATCAGCGGCCGAAACCTGCCCCAGCCGCACAACCTGAACACGCGATGAATGATGAGCAAATGCAGGCGTTTACGCGCTTGCACGAGCTATCAGCAGGCCGCCTGACGGCCTCGTTCAGCGCCAGACAACTGAAGAGCGCCTACCGAGCAGCGATGCTTAAAACCCACCCCGATCAGGGTGGCAGCAGTGAAAGTTTTCACGAAGCTAAAAAGTGCTATCATATTCTATTCGCCTTAGTTAAAAATGAGGCGTGAAAAAAACCGATATCCTGCTTTGCACCCTTAATTCGACCTACCAGCACAGTTCATTCGGTCTGCGTTACCTCAAAGCGAATTTAGAAGAACTTGCAGATTCGTGCACCATTCTGGAAGGCACCCTTAAAGAAAACCCCCGTCAATTCGTTGAAAAGATCTTAAGCTTCAATGCACCGATCGTGGGCTTCAGTGTTTATATCTGGAATACCGTGCAAACCCTTGAAACGATTATGATCCTGAAGAAGGTGTCACCTGAAACCGTCATCGTTTTAGGCGGCCCCGAGATTTCATATGAAACCGCAAGCCAGCCGCATTTGAAGTGGTGTGACTATATTATTCAAGGCGAAGCCGACTTTTCGTTTCGTGAACTTTGCCGCAAGCTCCTGACGGAGCCAGGTCCTGAACCTGTACGCGCCTCGCCAACGGGTTTTGCGCCCGATGATACAGGATTGTCGACGATCACTTTTGAAAGCGGAGTTGCGCCAGTTGCCGAGGCGCGTACAGGTTCAGGACCTGGCACCGTCCAAGTCATCGGCCCCTCATTACCTGAAATTAAACAGGTGAAGATGCCCTACTCGCTTTATACCGATGACGATATTAAGAACCGTGTCATCTATGTTGAAGCTTCGCGCGGCTGCCCGTATAAATGCGAATACTGCCTGTCTTCGTTAGATAAATCGGTGCGCAGCTTTGACCTTGATCAGTTTTTAGGCGAAATGAAGACTCTTTTAGACCGCGGCGTGCGCCAGTTTAAATTTGTCGACCGCACATTCAATTTATCGCCGACGACTTCAACTCGTATTTTGCAATTCTTTTTAGATCACATTTCTTTAGGATTGTTTTTGCACTTTGAGCTGGTGCCCGATCGCTTGCCGGCCGAAATTCGCGAATTGATTCAGAAGTTTCCGGAAGCGAGCCTGCAATTTGAAATCGGCATTCAGACACTAAACCCTGAAGTTGCGAAAAATGTTTCGCGCAAAAACGATTTGGTCAAAGTTGAAGAGAACTTTAAATTTTTACGCGAACACACGCACGTGCACACGCACGCAGATTTGATCGTAGGCCTTCCGGGTGAAACTTTTGAGAGCTTCGGCGCAGGCTTTGATCAACTGGCAAAGTACGGCCCTGATGAAATTCAGGTGGGCATTTTAAAGCGCCTTAAGGGCACGCCCATTTCGCGTCACGATCTGAATTTTAAAATGATCTATTCAGATATGCAGCCTTATCAAATTCTTTCAACCAGCACGATGGATTACGTCACATTACAAAAGATGAACCGCTTTGCCAAATTTTGGGACCTGTACGCCAACAGCGGTGAATTTAAAAACTTCATGTTGTGGTTGAAACAAACAGATTCACTTTTTGATCGGTTTTTTAAACTCAGCGAGCACTTGTCATTACAGTTTACCGAAACCCACAGCCTGTCGCTAATGAGTTTAGCCGAGCAGGCCTGGCTGTATATGCTGAAAAGCGGCGTTGATGAAGAGACCGCCGCTGCAATTATTGAAAAAGATTTTTGCTTTGGCGCCAAACGCCGCGATAAACCGGTGTTCTTGAAAAAGACTGAGCCAAAAATAAAACAACCCCAAGAAGGGGTTGAAAATTCACTGGCCCAACGCCAGTTGAAGCATTTAAATTTATCGACTACTTCACCGATTATTTCTCTGAGCGATAAATTTTAACATTTGAAGAATCAACAACGACGCTGCCGTTTAAAAGGTCGATTGAACCATAGTGCGAAGTCACTTTTTTAATGTGTGTACCAACTGCGATAATTTTACCGCCGGTCTTGTAAACTTCATCAATGTTTAAACCGCACAATATTAAATGACCGAACGAATTTGATATACTTTTGATATTAGACTGTCCGTTAAAGTCTGCAGCAGATAAAATTTTGTTTCCGCGTAAACCTTCAACTTTATAAAGTCCTGATTCTGTATCCAGTTTTGCGTCAGGCTGAGCATTATTAGACTCGTTCTGTTGAATAGCCGAACAGGCCGCAAGCGCTTCTTCAATGTCTTTTTCGTGTTCTAACCCAGGGTCTTCAACCTGATAGCGAACTTCTCCGCCTTCAGACGAACCGCTGCCCGACGAACCACCCGTAGATCCGCCGGAACCACCACCAGATGAAACTTGATTGTTGGTTTCATCAACAACAACTTCTT
>JANPAD010000385.1:0-2032 GCA_031429735.1 Bdellovibrio sp.
CCGAGCGAGGAATTTTGGAACCCCTCGTACTTCCATTCCACTTCAAAACTCTTTTAAAAATTAAGTCGTCGAGGTCTCGTGTTTGCAGGATCAATTGCATGAGAAAAAGAATACAAGAAGTTAATCCAATACAAACAGTAAAAAAAATGAATAAGGCGTCTTCATTGCAGCAGTGGCTCGACCAAAGGCGAGACACTCAAAGAGGCGCAACCCGTCACGGCGATTTGATTATTCCTCATCAAGAAATTACAAAACTAAATGTAGCTGCGTACTATAAAAGTGTTGCGCCCTGGCTGCTGAGGCATATGAAAAACCGCCCACTTTCATTGTTGCGTTTTCCGGATCAGTCGGGGCAAAATTGTTTTTTTCAGAATGACACGACTGAAAACAGGCAGTTGACTGACGTACATCAAATTAAAGCCAAGGATCAAATGCCGTCCTACATTAATAATGAATCAGGACTTCTGCAACTGGTACAGTGGGGCGTTCTTGAAGTTCAAACATGGCTGTCGCATAAAGACGAACCTCTGCTGGCCGATCAGATTGTTTTTGATCTTGACCCGGATAGGGCAGTGAAGTGGTCCGAGGTAAAGCGTGCCGCTTTGCAAATGAAAGGTGTGCTTGAACGGTTAGGTATGAAAGCATTTTTAAAAACGACGGGTGGGAAAGGTCTGCATCTCCATGTACCGATCGCTGCAATCTACAATTGGCACGAGGTCAAAGCATTTGCCCGCAGTGTGGTGCTCGAGTTAGAGTCTCGTTGGCCTAACCGGTATACAGCCGATAGGTCAAAGAAAGTCCGTAAAGGAAAAATATTCGTTGCTGATCTCAGCAAGGTTTTCGGGGCGACAGTTATCGCACCCTATTCTTTGCGTTCAACAGAAGCTGCGTATGTGGCTATGCCGTTGGACTGGAGTGAGCTACCTGATCTAAAAAGCCCGCAAGTTTTTGATATTAAAAAGACGTTGCACCGTCTCGCGTATCAAAAATCGGATCCTTGGGGCAACTACTCATCTCTCAAGCAAAAAATATTAAAAAACCCTGCCGATTTTGCAACTGCGGACAATTGCAAAATCAGCAGGGTCTCTCATTAGTCGTATTCGGACGTATTAGCCGCGTCGATGCGTGTTTTGGTTTTCACGGCGCGCTTGAGGGGCATCTTTCGCTTGGCCTTTTGGTTTGCGGGAGGCGTCTTTTTTATGCTCTTCGATGTCTTCAGCTCGGTGGTATTTTCGCGGGCTGTGCTCTTCTTCGTGAGTCCTCATTTCATGAGGGCCTACCACGGGTTCATCGATCGCAATATCCATGTCATTTTTTGAAATTTTCTGTTCTTCGGAGAACTGAGTGTTGCGGCCGGACTTTGCACGTTTCTTGCTAAGATCTTTTTTTGACTTCGTGTTTATCGGAGAGCGCAGCGCTAAGCTGTCTTTAGATTTTGCCTTTGATCCTGCTCGTGCAGGCGTCTTAGCCCGTTTCGATGCACCATTTTTCACGATTTTACTGGATGTCTTTTTCGACGATTTTTTTTTCATAAACGCTCCTATTTTACATAATTTAAATTCACGTTATTAATTTATTTTGCAAACGGGGGGCCATGGCGATGACTTGCTTAATTCGTGATGAGTTTCCTTTTTTGGGTAGAATTAGGTCTGACGTAGAATTTTTCCTTCCCTAACTTTTTTGGCCTGAAATCTGCTTTAAATTGAGGGAAGTCTTAACAGGTTTGATGAAGGGGATGGCATGTGTTTTTCAGCTACAGCAAGTTTTACCGCGGCAGCGATTTTAACCACCGTTGGCTTCGTTACCACCACCCGAATCGCGACGAATCGGTCGCAGAAGATGTACGCCGCGATACCTCTTCTGTTCGGTATGCAGCAACTCGCCGAGGGCATAGTTTGGACCAGCATGGGGCAAGATTCCCCCATGTTTCTATTTGCTCAGAGTATCGGTGCATTCGCATTTTTGGGTTTTGCACTTGTGGTTTGGCCAAGTTGGGTTCCGTGGGCCATTTTTAATATCGAGACCGAACCCA
>JANPAD010000386.1:0-2969 GCA_031429735.1 Bdellovibrio sp.
AGGTGATCCATTTCGTGTTGAATACAGATGGCCAGCAAACCGTCAGTCGTAAAGCGGATTTCTTTGCCGTTCACGTCCTGCGCTTGGATTTCTACTTTTTCAAAACGTTCAACGGTTTCAAAAAAACTCGGTACAGATAGGCAACCTTCATCAAAAGTAGTTTTACCCCAACCTTGAACAATTTCAGGGTTGATGAGAACCAACGGTTGAGTAATTTTTCTTTCAAGTTCAGTTAAGTCTTCGTTGATCTCTTCAATTGACTGCGCATCGCGCGAGCGGATGTCAATCACCAGCATTTGAATAAGGCGTCCGACTTGAATTGCAGCCAAACCGATACCATTGGCTTCGTACATAGTTTCAAGCATGTCATCAGCAAATTTTTTAAGCTCAGGCCCGAACTCCTTTACAGGTTCAGAGACCTCACGCAAAACAGGATTAGGGTAAGTTAAAATCTCAAGTTTCATAACTTATTTTTAGACGATTAACGATTCGAGCGCAACAATAAGAACACACCCAAACCCGACATAAATACATTGGGCAGCCAAGCCGCTAAAACAGGCGCCAATTGACCATGCTGGCCTAGCGTTTGGGAGGTGCTGTAAAGAATCCAGTAACAAAGCACCAAGCCCAAACAAACACCGATGTTTTTGGCCATTCCTCCGCCGCCGCGCGCCTGACTTACGCAAAAAGGCAGTGCAAGAAGGCTCATCACCAATCCGGCTAAGGCAAAGCTGAATTTGGAGTGGTAATCCACCTCGTAACGAATGGTATCAAGACCGGCTTCTTTATTTTTAAGAATAAATCGTGAAAGCTCCGACTGGGTCAGGATATCGGCCGTCTGCCCCGTGCTGCGCAAGTCATGGGCGTCTTCGGACATGACGATCGTTTTTTCGCTAAATTTATCATTCAGCGGAAAGCTTGAGTTTTTATCAAAAACGGTCACAGTCCCCTTTTTCAGCAGCCATTGTGATGCACTCATCTCGACCGAATCGGCCGTTAGCATTTGCACCAGATCCCAATTATCATTGAAAAAGTAAAGCGAAAGCCCCTGCGCGCGGTCACCCTCGGTGTTCAAAGTTTTAATATTGAAAATGGCGTTTTTCGAACGGTACCAGATTTTATTTGTCTTGATTGTCTGATACAGCGAAGGGTTTTTTTCAATCTCGTTATAGAAAATAAAATTCTTCTGTTTATTGAAAAGCGGCATGAGCTGATCACTCATGTAATAAGAAAAAAGACCCACCATCAGAATGGAAAAAAAGATTATGCGCGAAATTCGAAATAGGCTCAGACCCGATGCAAATAAGGCCACCAGCTCACTGCCTTTATTCAGGTTAGAGATCGTCACGACCATGCCCACCACACAGGCAATAGGCAGCATTTTATAAATGACTTCGGGTGAGAAGTACGCGTAATACTGCAAAAAAACGAGCGAGCTCACATCTTTGTATTTCGCCAGTGTCGACATAGCGTCGGTGGCGATAAAAAGGGTCAAAAAAATCAGAAGTGCTGCGGCAAACGCGCCCCAAAACAGCCCCATCAAATAGCGATCTATTCTTCCAAACATGCAAGAATAATCATGCCTTGAACTTGACTCAAATGCTATTGTGTATTGTACTTAAGTACAGGATTTCACAAAGGATATAAACAGAGTTATGGCATTGCGTGTCTTATTGGCCGATGAAAGCTTTACTATTCGCAAAGCCATTTTAATGGCTCTGGCTGATTATGGCCCGGATATTAAGGCCGTTCAAAGCGGGCTTGATGTTCTTTCGGTGGCTCAAAGTTTTGAACCCGACCTGATTCTGATTGATGTTCTAATTTCCAAAAAGAACGGTTACGAAGTCGCACTTGAACTCAAAAGCGAAAAAACAACCCAAAATATCCCGACCATTCTGATGTGGAGCAATTTCATGCAGTTGGATTTGGGTCAGTACATGGCAAGCCGGGCCAACGACTCGATTGAAAAACCTTTCGACTCTGAAACTCTACGCGCGAAAATTGAAAAATTATTACCCAATTTAAAATCCCACCCGCTGCGCACAGCTTTGAATTTGCCGCGCATGCCGGACATCGTTGAAAGCGACGAGTACGTTCAGCAAAAAACAGCGTACGATGCTTTGAGCGAAGCTGAAAAAAACAATATCCGTATCGGGCCGGCCGAACCGCTGTCGGCACCCGTTGAAGAAATCGTTCTTCCGCCGCCACCGGTAGTTGAAGAAGCTCCTAAAAAACCACCTCGTGAATCTCGCACTGCGGAAGAACTTAATGATGCAACTGAAGACGAATGGAGTCCGCAAAAAGCCAGCCAGTTCGTCATCGAAACCGAAAATTTCGGCGACTACGAAGAAGTTAAGTCCATCAGCTCCTCTGACGGCGAGCTAGATCTTCAATCGCAGATCAATGAACAAATCCAAAGTTATATCAAAGATTCGCCGGTCGCCACTCACCGTGCGCAGTCAACGCTTCAGCATAAAACAACACATTCAAGCTTTGACGAGCAACTGATTCGCGAAGAAATTCGCCAAATCGCCGAACGTGTCTGCTGGCAGGTCATTCCGGAAGTCACTGAAAAGATTGTTCGTGAAGAGCTGGCCAAGCTTCTTAAAGGAATCGAAAGCAACACATGAACACCATCGAGCTGATCAAAGCGGCACTGCGCGAAGATATGCCGTCAGGCGATATCACGACTGAATCACTGGCCATGAAACCAAAAATGGGTGAAGCCATTTTGAAAGCCAAAGAAGACTTGGTTTTGTCGGGTGCGAACGCCTTTGAAGAAACGATGCTCTTTTTAGAACCTCAGGCTAAAATTAAATGGCTCTTTAACGAGGGCGATCTCGTCTACAAAGGTCAGAACATCTGTTCGATCGAAGGCGATTTACTGCAAATTTTAAAAGCTGAACGTGTGGCGCTTAATTTTATCGGTCGGCTTTCCGGAATCGCCACACTCACAAGACGCTTTGTCA
>JANPAD010000387.1:0-5778 GCA_031429735.1 Bdellovibrio sp.
CTTCAATATGGTGAAGAAACACGTCATTTTGTTTTGTACAGTTGTTAACCTGCGCCAAACCGCCGGCCGATTTAACTTGACCTTGATCGCCAACCTGACCGCCACCTTCAGCGTAAAATGGCGAGTGATTCAAGATTAAAATACCGGTTTGGCCCGCGTTCAGTTCTGAAACCTCAACGGTCCCATTCGAAAGTGCCGCCACCTTTGACATTCCGGACGTATTTTTGTAACCGGTGAATTCAGTCGGTTGCTTATATTTTTGAGTGAATTCGATTAAGTGCGATTCGTCGGCTTGCAAAGATTTGCCTTTCCAAGAAGCTTTCGCCTTTATACGTGCCTGTTGCATTTGTGTTTCAAAACCAGTTTCGTCGACTTGTAAGCCGACTTCGGCCGCCATTAGTTGTGTTAAGTCGAGTGGGAAGCCATAAGTATCATAGAGCTTGAACGCAGCTTCGCCCGAAAGAATTTTTTCGTTTCGCTGATTCAGCTTTTTAATTTCATCTTGGAAGATGGCCGTGCCGTTATCCAAAGTCTGTAGGAAACGTGCTTCTTCTTCTTTAATTGTGGTCAGAATATGATTTTTTCTGATTCTCAACTCAGGGTAAGGGCTCGCCATGTTTTCAATCAGACTTTCGCTCATTGCCGATAAAAATGAATGTTCGGTTGAAAGCTTGCGCCCGTAGCGAATCGCACGGCGCATAATGCGGCGGAGAACATAACCCCGGCCTTCATTTGAAGGAAGGGCACCGTCTGCCAGCAAGAAAGAAACCGAACGGCAGTGGTCAGCCAATACGCGCAGAGCAGTCAACTCGTCATGAAGTTTTTTTGCTGTTGCATCGGTCTTTAAAGAATTCGGATCTTGAATAGCCGCCGTTTCAACTTTGTAAAGTTCAGCGAGCGGATTCAACTTCGCTACGTTAATCGCCGTGGTGATCATCGGTTCGAACAAGTCAGATTTGTAATTATTTTGGCAACCTTGAATAGCCGCGGTTAAGCGTTCGAGCCCCGCTCCTGTATCAACAGAGGGTTTCGGCAGAGTTGTACGGCCGCCTTTGCCATCTTCATAGAACTGCATGAAAACCAAGTTCCAGATTTCGATGTAGCGGTCTTCACCGGCTTTTATGCCTTCGAACGGATCTGTAATCGTGCCGTACTGTGCGCCGTGATCATAGAAAATTTCGGAGCAAGGTCCGCAAGGGCCGACGTCGCCCATGCGCCAGAAGTTATCTTTTTCTCCCAAACGGAAAATGCGGTCTTTCGGAACACCTTCTTGTTTGTGCCAAATTTCAGCGGCTTCGTCATCGGTTTCGAAAACTGTCACGTAGAGTTTTTCTTTGGGAATTTTCAATTCAACCGTCAGGTACTCCCAGGCAAAATGAATGGCTTCCTTTTTAAAGTAATCACCAAATGAAAAGTTACCAAGCATTTCGAAGAAGGTATGGTGACGTGCTGTAAAGCCGACGTTATCTAAATCATTATGCTTACCACCTGCACGTACGCATTTCTGCGAACTGACGGCCTGGGTATATTCGCGCTTTTCAAGACCCAAGAAAAGATTTTTAAACTGATTCATGCCGGCGTTGGTGAACAGCAGAGTCGGGTCATTGTCCGGCATCAGGCTTGAGCTGCCAACGGCCGTGTGAGCATTTTTTTTAAAGTAATTAACAAAACTATCTCGAATATCAGAACTCTTCATCATAGATATCTTCCTCGCTTGATGAGCATATTAAATGACCATATTAGACAATCCGGTGCAAAATGACAATAAAACCGAGGGCTTAGTCTTGACTCAACATGAGAAGAATTCGCCCGGGAGACGTGCTATATAATTTATATTCAACAAATAAGAGGCTTTTGCCACTTAAGGAGATATTTATGGAGTCGTTCGGTCTATTTTCAATTGTGATTGCGTTTGCTGTATTGGCTGTTATCGGGGGCGCGATCGTCACGGTTCAGCAGGGGACGGTCGGGGTGATCACAATGTTCGGCAAGTACCGTCGTATTATGTACCCAGGTCTGAACTTCAAAATTCCGTTTATTGAAGTGGTTTTTCGCCGCATCTCGATTCAGAACCAATCAATCGAACTTCAATTTCAGGCGATTACATTTGACCAAGCTAACGTAAACTTTAAAGCCATGCTTTTGTACTCGGTCATTAACCAGACTGAAGAATCAATTAAAGATGTCGCGTTTAAATTTATCGACTTCGGAAGTTTGATGCAGACTCTGAACCGTACAGTAGAGGGCAGTGTACGCGGTTTCGTGGCCACGAAGCGCCAAAATGAAATTTTAGCTTTACGCCGCGATATCACTGAAGCGGTCAAAGGCAATTTAGATGAAGATTTGAAAAGTTGGGGTTACCACTTAATCGATCTTCAATTAAATGATATTTCTTTTGATGAAACGATTATGCAGTCGATGGCGCAAGTCGTGGCTTCAAGCAATTTGCGAGCAGCCGCTGAAAACGAAGCGCAGGCTTTATTGATTCGCAAAACTAAAGAAGCTGAAGCGCAAGGCTTGTCTGTTAAAATTTCTGCTGCGGCTGAAAAAGAAGCGGCGCAAATGCGCGGTCAGGGTATTGCTCTGTTCCGTGAAGAGGTTGCAAAAGGTATGACGAAAGCCGCCGGCGAAATCAGAGCAGCCGGGTTGGACTCTTCATTTATTCTTTTTTCAATGTGGACAGATTCAATCAAGCATTTTGCTGAACAAGGTAAAGGGAATGTCATTTTCTTAGATGGTTCGAATGAAGGTCTTGAAAAAACGATGAAGCAAATGATGGCTCTCAGCCATGCTGATATGAAAACGCCACTGAAGTAATTCAATCGATGCTGAACCTACTTCTTCTTCAAATCGCGACATTTTTTTCGATCGGGCGCTTTCCGAAGGCGCCCGGTACCCTTGCGACTCTCGCGACACTTCCGATCTGGTATTTGCTCGCACAGACCGGCCCGTTTATCTATATGTTGGTTACGCTTTTTCTTGTTCCGGTTGGTATATGGGCTGCGCAAGCCTATGAAGACCAGAGCGGCAAGCATGACTCTAAAGAAATTGTGATTGATGAAGTTGTCGGATTTCTGATTACGATGGTATGGGTGCCGATCACGTGGCAGAGCGCGATTGCGGGCTTTGTTCTATTTAGATTCTTCGACATTGTGAAGCCTCCACCTATTCGTCAGATGGATCAAAAGATTCCAGGTGGCTTCGGCGTGATGGCCGATGATATTGCTGCCGGATTAATAAGCAGTGTAATCATGCAGCTACTTTATACCCAGACTAATTGGCTGGGATCGCAAATATTAATCTTGACCCCGCCCTAACTTACATACATTCTACATATGTAAGTTATATGAAACAACAAAACGAAACAACGCATTCTATGTTCGAAAAAAACATCCGCGATGAAGTTATTAGCAGCGTGCGTGTTATTGATGACAAAGGTCTAGTGCTGGGTTTTGCTGAAAGCTGTACGGGGGGGCTTTTGTCGAGTTACCTCACTGAGCTCTCAGGTGTTTCTAAGATTTTCATAGGTTCAGTGGTCAGCTACGACAATAAAGTTAAACAGAAGTTTTTAGGTGTTTCGGAAGAAACCTTAAAAGCACACGGAGCAGTAAGTAAAGCAACCGCGGCACAAATGGCCGAAGGTGCTTTGAAGGCTTTGGAAGTTTCTGTTGCGGTAGCGGTGACCGGAATCGCCGGTCCGAGTGGTGGAACACCACAGAAGCCCGTCGGCACTGTATTCATAGCCACGGCTGGTTTGAATCGTGAAGTACAGGTTTTCGAACATCATTTCGAAGGTGATCGAAAAGCTGTGCAGTTGCAAACCTGCCTTGAGGCACTCAAGCACTTGCAAAGATTTATTAAAAAAGAAGAACAGAACTAACAAGAAAAAACGAAGGAGTTTCCGATGGCATTAAACACAGTAGATCCAAAAGTACAAAGCGAGAAAACTAAAGCCCTTGAGTTGGCTTTAGGTACAATTGAAAAACAATTCGGCAAAGGTTCAATCATGCGTTTAAGCGCAGCCGATGCTCTTCATAAAGATGTTGAAGTTATTCCTTCAGGCGCTCTTTCTTTAGATATCGCGCTTGGTATCGGTGGCTACCCTAAAGGTCGTATCATCGAAATCTTCGGCCCGGAATCTTCGGGTAAAACAACTTTGGCGTTGTCGGCTATTGCTCAAGCCCAGAAAAAAGGCGGCGTTGTCGCTTTCATCGATGCAGAACATGCATTAGATGTGAACTACGCTAAAAAACTAGGTGTGAACATTCAAGATCTTTTAATCTCTCAACCGGACAACGGCGAACAAGCTCTTGAAATCACTGAAACGCTGGTTCGTTCAGGCGCCATCGACGTATTGGTTGTCGACTCTGTTGCGGCATTAACTCCGCGTGCAGAGATCGAAGGTGAAATGGGCGATTCTCACATGGGTTTACAAGCTCGTTTGATGTCACAAGCGTTACGTAAATTAACAGCTTCAATCAACCGTTCAAAAACATTAGTTATCTTTATCAATCAGATCCGTATGAAAATCGGCGTTATGTTCGGTAACCCTGAAACAACTACAGGCGGTAACGCTCTTAAATTCTACGCTTCAGTTCGTTTGGATGTTCGCCGTATCGGTGCTATCAAAAATGGTGAAGAAGTCACGGGTAACCGTACAACTGTTAAAGTTGTGAAAAATAAAATGGCTCCGCCGTTCACAAAAGTTGAATTTGACTTAATGTACGGCGAAGGTATTTCTGAAGAAGGCGATATCTTAGATCTTGCGGCGACGGCGAACATGGTTGAAAAATCAGGCGCTTGGTACTCTTACAAAGGTGAGCGAATGGGCCAAGGCCGCGATCAAGCTAAAGAGTACTTAAAAGCAAACCCAGCGGTTAAAGTTGAATTGCGTGCGGCTATTTTGTCTAAAAACGGTATCGGCCAACTGTTGATGGATACTGACATGGGTGAAGCTGTCGGTGAAGACTCTTCAATTGAGTTAGATGCCCCTAAAAAGGGTAAAAAACTTTCTAAAGACGCTGCGGCGAAAGATGCTTCAAAAGAAAAGCTGAACTAAGTTTAGCTTAGCAGTTAGCTAAAAAGGCTGGTGGGTTAAGACCTTCCGGCCTTTTTTTTAATAAAAAATGAAAGAGGTTTGCATGCGCACTTTAGTATTTGTTTTAGGTTTTCTTCTGTCAGTTCATGTTCACGCCGCAGGAACATATGAACTAAAAATTGATTGGTCG
Organism: Bdellovibrio sp.; assembly: GCA_031429735.1. GTDB lineage: Bacteria > Bdellovibrionota > Bdellovibrionia > Bdellovibrionales > Bdellovibrionaceae > Pseudobdellovibrio. The sequence goes on from JANPAD010000387.1 coordinate 5,229, forward strand.
GTTGACGGTAAAGCTTTGCAAGGCTCAGTCATGCAAGTGATACCAGGTGATATCAACACAATGATGCAGCAAGAGGGCGGAAAAAAGTATTTCATTGATGCCACTGTTAAAGAAGACAAGGCTAAGTCGAAGCAGGTGCAGGTCAATTGCTCTGCGGGTGAATTTGATAAGCAGAATAAACGTAAAATTTTAAGTTCGCCACAGATTATAGCTAAGCTCGGTCAGGCAGCCCAGATCACAACAGATTCTACTGGCGGTCCGAAAATTTCTATTACGGTCACAGTTAATAAAAAATAGTTTTAAGGTTCGAAATCGACCGGAAGTCCATAGGCTTGAATAATGAGTTTATTTGATGTCGGGACTTCAAGAGTAAATCCGGCTTGTTGACGGTTCTCTTCGATAAAACGAGCATAGCATGGGGCCAATTTTAGAAGTTCAGGTACGACTTGGTCTTGGGCGTTGAAGGCTTTTCTTTCAAGATTAAATGAATTGCGGTAAATAACTTTCATGTAATCGTCTTTTGGTAGATTTTGGCGGGCTACTTTTTCTT
>JANPAD010000388.1:0-2850 GCA_031429735.1 Bdellovibrio sp.
TGCGCTCAGTCGGTTCAATCCGGCCTGGTACTCGTCGTTCATCTATCTTTAAAAGAGTCAAAAGTGACCCAGGTGCGAATTGAAGAAATCGGCAGAACGGCATTAAATTCTGAAACACTTGAGTGTCTCAAAGCCGGACAACCTCAAAATCTTCAGAACAACACGGGTATTCGAGATTACAGCTACCAATTAAAAGCTGTTTCAAAATAATTCACATTTGTTTAAAAAGTTATTAATAAAATTCGAAGTGCCTCGTTGTCCTTTTGAAGACCAAACAAGGAGGCACAATGAATCAGAAAATCAAAGCGTTATCTCTTTTAATACTTTTAGCATCTTGCACCAACATCAAGACCCCGCGTGACCCTGAACAGCCGATTGCACCGGTTGAAAAACCGTTGGTCCAGCCGATCGAACAGCCTGCAACAGTCTCAGTTGCAGCCCGAAAGGAAGAGGAACTTTACTCTACCTACGAATTGAAGAAAGTTGCCGAGCCCGAACCGAGTCGACATGCTAAAGGTGACGTACTGAGTGCACCGCAAGCCACCATGGACAGCGCGGCACTTTCAATGGGAAGCCGCGGAGCGGGTGCGGCCAAAAACTTCGGACACAACTCTAAAATGATGGCTGAAAGCCGAATGTATTATCCGCCGCCGGGAGCTCCGGTCTACGTTGAATCGAATGAGAGTTACGATTCAATTACTGAGAATTCATTTCATCAGTGTTTAACAAACCCGCTTTCAACATTTTCAATTGATGTGGATACCGCCTCATATTCGAATATGCGCCGGATGATTACGCAAGGGGCGGTTCCGGGTAAAGATGCGATTCGCGTTGAAGAGCTGATCAATTATTTCAATTATGATGACAAAGCTCCGAGCGAAGGCGCTTTCGCGGTTAATATGGAAGTCGCACCCGCACTATGGAATAAAAGCCATAAAGTGGTTCGCATCGGAATTAAAGGTAAAGAAATTAAAATCGATCAGCGTCCGGCTTCAAATTTAGTATTTTTAATAGATGTTTCGGGCTCGATGGATTCAGCGGACAAACTTCCGCTGGTTAAATCTTCGTTGGGCATGTTGGTTGATAAGCTGAATCAAAACGACAAAATCAGTATTGTCGTTTACGCAGGCGCCGCGGGTACAGTTTTAGAGCCCACAACGGGCGATAAAAAATTGCAAATACTAAGAGCGCTCGACCATTTGAAAGCCGGAGGTTCAACGAACGGCAGCGGCGGTATCGAATTGGCTTACAAGCTGGCTAAAGAAAATTTCATAAAAGGCGGTGTCAACCGTGTGATCCTGGCGACCGATGGAGATTTCAACGTAGGCACAACAGACCGCGAATCGCTGATTAAATTGGTTGAGAAAAATGCTAAAGAGAATGTTTATCTTTCAATGTTGGGTTTCGGCATGGGCAACTATAAAGATGGCATGATGGAGTCTCTTAGCAATAAAGGAAACGGCAATTACGCTTACATCGACACCATGAGCGAAGCCCGCAAAGTGATGGTCGAACAAATGTCAGGTACGCTGGTGACGATTGCTAAAGATGTTAAACTTCAGGTCGAATTTAATCCTAAATTTGTACAGTCTTACCGTTTGGTCGGTTATGAAGACCGCGTTTTGAAAAATGAAGACTTCAATAATGACGCAAAAGATGCCGGCGATATCGGTGCGGGTCACACCGTGACAGCTTTATATGAAATTGTTCCGGTCGGTGAAAAATCAAGCGGCAAAGTTGATGCACTTAAATACCAAAAAGTCGAAACCTCAGATAAGTCGGCGAAAGTGACTGAGAACAACAGCGACGAGCTTTTAACATTAAAAATCCGTTACAAAAAACCGGATGGAAATGTAAGCACCAAACAGGAGTTTACGCTTATGAATCAACAGACAAAAACGTTCGAGAATTCTTCAGAAGCTTACCGGTTCTCTTCAGCGGTAGCTCTTTTCGGCATGCTTTTGCGCCAGTCCGAATATGTACATGACGGGACGTTTAAAGATGTGTTGCAAACAGCGAAGAACTCTCGTGGTGAAGATAAAAATCAATACCGACAAGAATTTATTGAGTTGGTCAGTAAAGTTGAAGGTTTGAAAAAGCAAACAGCTTCAACAGATCCCGGTTACTTCGAGTAATTTTTTTTACAGATTGAGTCCTCAGCAGCCCGGGTTTCAACTCGGGCTTTTCTTTTGGTCAACTACTTTACTAAGAATGTCGACTCATCAACTTTTCGACCTGCACGGTACAATTCAATTTTTTGCCAGCCGCGTTCAAGTGTTAGCATTCTTGATTTTAGATCTGAACCTTTGTACTTCCAAACCAAGTTTTCTTGCGGGCCGTCGGCCTCAAGAACTATCTTCTGAAATTTCATCGGTATGGCTGGATCAATGGCATAAATAGCCTGCGGCCCGGGAGTGACGATACGGCTTATCTTTAACGGATGCGGATTTGGTGAAGAACTTTCTTGCTCTACAAATTCTTTTTCGGTTTCAGTACGTAACAAAACGGTGTGCGTTCGACCTTGGGTTTCAAGTAAAGAGTTAACAACATCGCGCCAAATGGGGGCAGCGCCGCTTACGCCTAAAACATTCTGCATCGATGAACTGTCTGAATTACCAACCCAGACGCCCACAGTGTAGTCGCGGTTAAAGCCCACGCACCAGTTATCTTTCATATCTTTACTGGTTCCGGTTTTCACTGCAAAACCTTGCGAAATGGATAAAATTGAATCTTGTCCAAAGGTAAGACTTCGAGATTGCGATTGCGACAAAGCCCACATTATTTTTTCACGTGTTTTTTGGCTAAAGACTTTGTTTTGGTCATCAACAAAGTGGCTGAAGGCATGAGTCA
>JANPAD010000389.1:0-2087 GCA_031429735.1 Bdellovibrio sp.
CGGAGCAGTTTGGCCTGAAGCGAGTACGGTAAGTCGCCGATTTCATCTAAAAATAATGTTCCCGAGCGTGCCGATTCGAACGCTCCTTTACGGTCAGCAATTGCGCCGGTGAAACTGCCCTTGATATGTCCGAAGAGCTCACTCTCGATCAGCGTTTCGGTGAGGGCCGAACAGTTCACGCTGACAAACGGCGCTGCGCTTCGCGATGAAGCCTGATGAATCGATTGTGCCAGCACATCTTTGCCGGTGCCTGAGGGCCCCAATAGTAAAACTGGAAACGGCGTCTGCGCAACGGATTGTAAAAACTGAAGTTGATGATTCCAATGGTCAGATAGGCTGCTGTGGGCAAACGCGGGTTTGACCTTGTGGCCGTCGTGAATCAGCAATTCAGTGGAACCGATCGTGACGACGTCGCCGTCTTCAAGCAGTGCTTCGATGACTTTAACACCGTTTACTTGCAAGCCGGTTGGTGTTTTCATGTCTTTAATAAAGAGACGATTCTGCCGCACCTCGATCAGAGCGTGTTTTTTTTCGATAAGTGCATCGTTTAGAAAAACGGCGCATGCGCTATCGCGTCCAACGAATGCGTATTCGGCGATAGACCATTCCTGTTTGGTTTCAGATATCAGTTCCAGTTTAAAGCGGTTCATATAGTTCCTTCCGGTATTAAGCGGGTGTTTGGGTCGTGTGCGGTGAGCGTATTCAAAATTAGGGCCGTAACGGGAACTGGTTTAACGGCTTTTAAGGCGGAATTCGTACAAACGCGTCTCGAATTTAGGACCGAATCTAAGAATTGAGAAAGTTCGGTTTTCGTATTATGGTGGCTTCATGGCGAAAATGACCTTTATTAAGAGCGCAGTTAAAATGAGCGAATACCCGGTTTCGGATCTCAAGGAAATCGCAATGGCCGGCCGTTCGAATGCCGGAAAATCTTCTTTATTGAATGTCTGGGCCAATACCAAAATTGCCAAAGTCAGTCAGGCACCCGGTAAAACCCGCTTGCTGAACTTTTTTCAGAAAGCCAACAGTTATATTTTGGTGGACATGCCCGGTTACGGTTATGCCTCACGCGGCGGTGAAGAAGTCCGCATGTGGCGCAAAATGGTCCAGAACTATTTGACGCAAAGACCGCAACTGGCCGGTCTTGTACTTGTCATGGACATGGCCCGCGACTGGGAAGAGGACGAAGAAATTATTGCCCAGTTCACCATGAAAATGGATTTACCGGTTGCGATCGGTTTAACAAAATCTGATAAATTTAAAAAGCACGATATTGAAAAAGCGATCGCGCGTATTAAAAAACAGTCGCGCATCGACGAGGTTTTCGCGATTTCGTCACAAACCCGCTCGGGCTGCGAAGAGTTCGAAGAGTTTATTTACCGTACCTGGATTAAAAAATGAAAATTATCGGCGTCATTCCGGCACGCTATGCTTCAACTCGCTTTCCGGGAAAGCCGCTCGTTCACCTTAAAGGTAAACCCCTTCTTCAGTGGGTGGTCGAGGGTGCCAAGCGCTGCACTATCTTAGAAACAGTCATTGTCGCAACCGACGATGATCGTATCGAAAAACTCTGTAAAGATATCGGCGTCGAAGTCGTCCGCACCAGCCCTGATTGTGCGACAGGTACCGACCGTCTTTTTGAAGCTACTAAAAACCTCGATTTCGACGTTGTTCTGAACATTCAGGGTGATGAGCCCTTGGTTGGACCTGAGTACATCAACCCTTTAGCTGAGGCTTTTCTAAACCAGAATGCGCTTGATATGGCCACTTTAGCCCATCCGGCGAGTGAATCCGATATCCAAAATCCGAATGCCGTTAAAGTCATCATGAACCGTAATTCGGAAGCGATCTACTTCAGTCGGTTTGCAATTCCGTATTCACGTGAGGCTTACAGCGCAGATTCCACAGCTGCACTCAAACATATTGGCTTATACGCCTTTACGAAGTCTTTTCTGCAAACCTTTTGCTCTACTCCGCAGGCCGCGATTGAAAAAGCCGAAAGCTTGGAGCAGCTGAGAGCTCTTTATTTAGGTGCCCGTATTAAAGTCATTCAGGTGGATAAACCGACGTATGGTGTTGATACGCCC
>JANPAD010000390.1:0-2870 GCA_031429735.1 Bdellovibrio sp.
TTAAAACCGAGTGGTGGTTGCCGCGCGCACGCCTGCAACTGCAGCAGCTTTCCAACGAACTCGCACAAACTGAATTTAACTCCGAATTAAACCAGGGGCTCATGGAGCTCGGCGCCACCGTGTGCACACCGAAAAAACCACTTTGTCTTTTATGCCCTTGGAAATCCTCATGCGTCGGCTTGAAAAATGATATCGTGTCTACAATTCCGCTACCAAAACCCAAGCAAAAATTCGAAACCTGGGTTTGGCAAATGCAGGTGATCACTCACCGAGATCGAATTTACCTTGAACCGAATGTGGCGACTCCATTTTTAACCAATCTTCCTTTTCCGCCGGGTTCTGCACAAAAGGTTAAGGCTAAGCCCGCCAAGTTTCACTTGAAACACGGCGTAACGAAATACGATATTTACATTCAGCTGCAAACCGGATCTGCCAAAAAAACGCCCAAATCGAATTGGTATGATTTAAGCGAAATCAAAAAGACCAACCCGACCAGCCTGATGACGAAAATTTTGAAAAAAGTAGAAAATGGTTTAGAGTAAAACCAGTGAACATATTTTTAAGACTTTTTATTTTGATTCCTTTATTTTTTGCGGCCTTCGGTACATCTGCAGCTCCACACCCGTTAACCGGCTCTTCGATGATCAATAACCCGCAAAACGCCTTAGCCTTTGCCCAGATGGGTTTTACGGTCGGTGCTATTCCGGCTGACTGGGCTTATACGAAATCAGTTGAGACACGCGCCGATGTGATCGAAATCGGCCAAAATCAGAAAAGCCTTCTGACTTTCAGACTTGAAACTGTTTCGGCTCAGGCCCACCTTGAAAATTACGTGCGTCAGTTCTTGCGCGACTATAACCAGTACGGTTTTGAAGTTGGGCAGCTTCAATCAAAAAATCAAGGTAATCTGGTAGTTGTCGATCTGAATCAAAAAAATAAAACCACACGTTCACGCCAGGTCTTTTTTAAAAAAAATAATCATGTCGTAATTGCCACATGCAACGATGTGACCGCCCGCTTTGACAGTACTCTTCTTGTCTGCAATCAAATCCTGAATCGGTTTCAATGGAAATAATTTTCAATTTGAGATGATAAACAAACTCGGGCTCGATGAAAGTCCAGTCGTGCTCTTCGGTTATGTTGAGTTTAAGTTAAGATAGCAGTTTCACGCCTTTGGCCTACTTGTAAACATGTTCAAATTTCTCTATCCTAAATGTATCTAAAAACAGCGAAGGAATTGGTTTTCAAGAGGATTGAAGGCCTTTCTTTTGTTTTATCTTTTGAAAGGGATATTTCAATGAGATCAAAGCTTCTCGTGAGTTTCATTACAGCCGCATCTTTTATGTGGTCAGGTTGTACACATGTCGGCCAAGTTAATGTTGGGTCGAATAATACAGACGTACGTAACCCAGCGGGGACGGAAGATAAACGCGGCTCACCTGCTGAATACGATGCAGGAGCACCGAAAGATTCGCAGTGGCCGGACATTTTCGCAGAAACTCCTGATTACCGTGCTTACGGAAAAGCTGTGTATCAAGCCGCTGCTAAAAAAGCCGGTATTCCTGATGACGGACAAGAAAAGTTCCGCTGGAAAGTGGGCCCGATGTGGTACCGCGGTCGCTTAGCTCCGAATAGTGTCAAAGTCTTCGTGATCGGCCAAGAAGGCGCACAAGACGAAAACGTTTCGAACCGCACATTCACCGGCTCAACCGGTACTAAAATGCAAAACTTCATTAACTACCTCGGTATCGACCGTAGTTATTTATTTATGAACACTTTCATTTACACAATCACGGGTCAATACGGTGAACAACCCGATCCTGCTGACAGCCCTGAAGTCAGAAAACAAAAACAAGTTCGTTCGCAAGCTTTGCGTTGGATCGCGCAAAACCCTGACAGCGTTGTGGTTCAACACCGCCAACGTATGTTTGACTACATGTTGAGCCAAAATAAAGATACAGTTCGTTTGATTATAGGTGTGGGTGCCGCTGGTAAAGATACCTTGGCAACATGGATCAAATCACACGGCGGAAAATGTACTTCTCAACAGTTGGGTTCAAGCTTCTGTGACGCCAGCGTCATTGCTCCGGGCGCACGTGCGATTGGTGTTATGCATCCGGGTGCTGCCAGTGCGGCCAACGGCGGCGCAGGTGCGGCAAGCGAATTACAAGTTCAGTTCGGTCGACGAGCAGACCTCGTTTCAAGCTGGATGAAGGAAGATCCGAACTGGATGAAACCGGACGGTGCGGCTCCGACGTTCACAAACTTCCGTTTCCAAGATGCTCCGATTCCTCACCGCGACTTTGCATTCAATACGAACTGGCGCATGGGTAAAGAAGGCACCTCGACAAATCGTCGTGGCGCTGACGGTATTCAGATTTTCTCGGATGCGGGTTGCTACAACAACATGAAAAGAGTTAACGGCCGTTGCGATCAAAACCAAACTCAACAGGTTGCCTACAATGAAGCGACCGACGTCGGCAACGTTCCGCAAATGGCACCGGAAGACTTTCCTTATGAAAGCCCTAAAAGTGCACAAGGTCGTCGCGAATACGATCAAGGCCCCGGCAAAGAATTTGCGCCGTTGTTAACAAACTGGCCTGATTTTGCATCTTTAGGAATTACTTCGCATTCGTCATTCGGTTACAACGGAACATTCCGTGGATCTCTTGATAACGCAAAGGTTGTTGTTTTAGCTGACCAAGAATCGAATGATGACATGTTCTCAACACGTGCCTTAACGGGTACCGGCGGACAAAAACTGCAAACTCTGCTGAACAACATGGGTCTTAAAAATGATTACGTGATCGTACGTACGTTGCCTGTCGATTCAATTGATCTTTCAGCTTCAAAAGTAAAAGAAATTCAAA
>JANPAD010000391.1:0-4959 GCA_031429735.1 Bdellovibrio sp.
GGCCCGAACTCTTACCGCCTTGATATCGGGAGCCAAAGCCGTGCCAGCACCTTGTTTATTTTTTCGAGCGAAGGTCGTGACGGTTATCAGTTGACCAACTCTTTCGGAAGTTTTCAGTTCAATACGTCTTTCGAAGGTCAGGCGAACATGTGGATGAGCAACTACAATGAAAGAACCGGCCTTTTCAGCGGAAACCTGGGTTTCGGTGATCAGAAAAAATGGAGCTCGTACAAAGTGGTTTGCGATGGCGGCCCGGCCGCAACGGGATTATAAAAACAGGTCCGAATTCGTCAGTAGGCTAAGTCGTTTAATTTTAACTTAATTTTTTTGGAGTATTTATGAAGTTCACGTTAATTCTTTTAAGTGTTTTGTCTGCGGTTTCTGTCTCTTATGCCGGAAAAATTCCCGGAAGCGATAACTTGTCAGGGCTTGCCGCCGGTGCCGGTGTGTACTCACGCTCGATGACGACGGATGTTGAAGACGGTAACGGTTCGGTTCTTTGCGAAAACAATGTGCGCATTGATATCGCGGTAAATGTGGCTGAGAAAAATTTAATTTACGATATCACCAGCATTCGTGAACGCGATATTCTGACAAAAGAATCACAAACAGTCGTCGTCGGTCTTGAGTCGTTAAGCGTTTACAATGCGATTAACGGCATTACGGTCAATTCAGTGAACGCTGTCAAGGGTACTTCGATTGTAACTTTCCAGCGTAAAGACGTGGACTGGATGGGCATTAAAGGCGAATGGGAAGTTTACGAACCGCTTGTTAGTTTTACGAACGGTAAAGTTAAAATCGGTTTTTGTACTTACAGACGTGTTAACTAATTATTTAATTCAATAAACTAAAATACAAACAACTTAAAACAGGAGTTTTCAATGAAACATTTGATCGTGCTTGCTCTTATCAATTCCTCTGCCATTTCAGCTTTTGCCGCTAAAAATATCATTTGTGTCGACAAACAATTTCAAGACGCAACGATTTCAGCCAATTTCAAACTTAAGAAATCAAAATCGACAGTAAATTTATTTATTCCGACCGGCGAGACAACCGGAACGACTTTTTCAGGTGTATGTCTTCGTGATATCGGAGCCATTGAACTTGCAGTTACATGTAATGTCATGACTTCCACTGATTCAGGGTATGAGGTCAAATTGTTTTCTATCGGTGGTCCGTCTTTATATGCTTCTGTGACTCCTTGGTCTATGGCGGGCAAAGGCCAAACTATTCCACTTCCGTGTGGTAACTAATTTTAATAAAGTATCCCAACCCCTGAACCTTAACCCAAAGGAAAATATATGAAAACAGTATTTATGATTGCGGTCGCCATGGCTTTATCAAATCAAGTTATGGCTTCTGACAACGCCTGCACCACCAAACAAAAAAATGCAGCCAGTTTTGCACTCGCTCAGCGCGAAGCCGCCCCGGTGCAAAAAGTTTTTGTTGCCGGCATGCAGCCCGGAATGTGGACCGAAATGCCCGGCCTCAATTCGGGAAGCGACCAAGTTACTTTAACTCTTGAAACCGCCAGCGGTACCTTGTTTCAGGTTTACGAAGTAGCGGCCAAACAAATCGGCACTAGCGCGGACTGCGACATTGTTTCAGTTACGCCTGTGGCAAAATAAAAATTTAGAAAATAAATCCGAAACGAACAAGCCACCAAATGGTGGTTTGTTAAAATGAAAGTAAAAGCAAAGACCTCGGTTAAAGCTTTCCAACTCTTCAAGGAACAAGAATAGTTCGAATCAGTTTTTGAAAGGCATCCTGGTCTTCAATCATGGGGATGTGACCCACATTTTTCATCATATGAAGCTGAGAATTTTTAAATCTATTTTTAATTTCTTCTCCCTGCCAAAAAGGTGTCACGGTATCGAGGTCTCCCCAAATCAAATAAGTCGGAGCTGAAATTTTTTGAAACAGATTTTGATTTTGAACCAATTCATTGTCCTCTGATAATAGAAAATCCTTCAGCCATCCACCCATCAGTGCATTCTTTCCTTTTACTGACAAAGGCGTCTGATACATTTTATTAATATCATCTGTAACTGAAGTGGGGTTTGCGACAAACATCTCGACAAATTTTCTTGTCAGTGGTGGGTAAGTTCCTATGGATGCCAAAGTTGAAAGCGAAAATTCATTGTTTAATACGAAAGAAAGCCATTGCGGTGCCGGAGCGGGTGAAGACATGTTTTTTTGATCACCGAAGCCAAGTGCGATATCAATTAAAATTAAACGCTCAATACGATCCGGAATCAGTAGGGCGGCGGTCAGTGTTGCTCGACCGCCAAATGAATGTCCAACCAAAGTGACTTTTTGGACGTTCAACTTGTCCAGGAGAGCAATAATTCTTTGGGCTTGGGTGGTTCGGTCAAATTTCATTTGAGAATCTGAATCTGCAAATGAAAACCCGAAAGGCGGCAGATCAACCGCAATACAGCGAAAACCCAATTCAGACAGCATTTTCATGGTGGGCTTCCAGAGTTCGCTCCAAGAACCGGTTCCATGAATAAACAGAAGAGCCGGGCCCTCTAGGGGCCCCAGTTCTTGCACGTAAATATTTTCTTTTCCTAACGAAATAAATTGACCATTTTTGGGAGCAGATGCGGAGGCTTCGTCTTTCTGGTGGTAAAATGCGGAGGCTTGAAAGAAGAGGCTTCCGGCTAAGAGAATGACCAGAGGTGCTGCCAAGATGAATAGTGCAAGTCGAAAACGTTTCTTCATTAGGGGTTTCTTTTCTTTAGGTTTGTCGAGTGCTTAACATTTTGTATGATAGTCATAAGTCTATTGATATGCATATCTGTTTTCTTCAATATGAGTCGTGAGGTTTTACCCCGCACGAAGCTGCCAATTCCCCGCAGACGAAACCTTAAACTCCACCTGCTTAAAGCTAATCAAATCCTCATTTTCCAGCGCAACAATTAAATCATGCAAATCGTAATTGCGGTCTGCCATTTTTCCGCCGGCCGCAAACCGCACAGACATATTAACCTGATTTGAAACCTTTGCTCTTTCGTTTTCAATGCGGCTTAAGCTTGTTTTATCAAGTCCGATAATTCGAGCGAACATTTCACTTGAATAACCGATATGTGTTCTTAGAAAACGAATTTCTTGCCCAGTTAATAAGTCTTTTTTTCGTAGTAAAGTGTCTGCAATTAATCTATTCAGTTGATGGATGTCGCCAAAATCAAACAAAACTTCACCACACTGAAGGCAGCGGTGCTGTTTTACGCCGTGTAATATGACATGATCAAGGCCGGATTCTTTGAACCTGTGGGTAATCAATTCACTCTTCATCGGTTTTTTTGTGACGCAGCTGGGGCATTGCATAGCTTAAGTCTTTCTTTCAGTTTTAAAAACAGTAATTACAACAACACTGTCGCCGACAACTGTAAAACCAATGAGCACTGTAAATTTACCTGTGTGGCATCGGTAGGTGTAGCCGCCTTTTTCTCGGTTGAGCCTCTTATTTTTATAGTCTTGAGTTGGCATAATGTCAACATAGCATTTATTGCTATGTCCCTTTTCTATGATCAACATCTTCATAACCGATGTCGCTGTTTAAGGTCTGCTAGCAAGTTGTAAACCCGCTTGAGTTAAGACTCAGCGCACGTCGTGTCCGAAAACCGGCGATGATCTGAAATCGAGCACTGCTCATATTTTTTTGCTGACCGCTGGTAGGTGTTTCATAGATATTTATCCTATGAAGACGATTCGTCACAATGATCCGAACTATTCATTAAGACTTGCAGCCGACGGCGATGTGCCAGCGTTGCGAAAGCTTGTGAATGCTGCGTACAAAGAACTATCGAATATGGGTTTGAATTACACCGCCACTTATCAAGATGAAGAAACAACCCGCCAGCGAATGCAAAAGGGGCGGGTGTTTGTGCTTGAGTTAAATGGTGTGATTGTTGCGACTATTTTATTTTCGGCCGAGAATTATTTTACCAAGAAAAAAACCGCGTATGTCGGGCAGTTCGGGGTTTTGCCTGAGTTAAAGAAGCAGGGTTTAGGTACGCTTCTGATGGATTACTGTGAAGACTTGGCGCGTGCGGAAGGTTTTGAGGGATTGCAGCTTGATACCGCGCAACCGGCGTTGCACTTGGTTGAGTGGTACAGGAAGCGCGGGTATGTGGTCGTTGGTGAGACTCATTGGGAGGGGAAGACTTATGACTCTTTTATTTTTGAGAAGTTGTTTTCGTAAGACGAATGATCGCTTTATAATTTCAAGAAAAAATTGGTAGTGAGAGGCGGACTTGAACCGCCGACCTACGGATTATGATTCCGTTGCTCTAACCAGCTGAGCTACCCCACCACGTAAGAAGTCGAACTCAAATTTTTAAAGGCTACCGGCTCAATTGTCAATAATGGCAAAGCCAATGCCCATTAAACCCCGTATTTACTCAAAAACCTCCACGAAATGCCCCCAAAATGGGCTGAAATCTTTACCAAATGCCAGGGCCCTTATCGTGATCTCGAACCACCTATGCTAACTTCGCCCCATGCGAATTCTAGCCACCGCCATATTCACATTCACAACTGTTTTCATGGGCCTGCAAACCCACGCCGATCCCACATTAACCAATTCAAAAAAATACGAAAGCTTCGACGCTCCATCAGGCAAAGGCGTCACCGGCTCAGTCGAAGGCCGCAAACTTGTCATCGGCAATGCCCGGATCATGAGTGACGCCGGTATCACGCTTGGCGCCTTGGTCGAGCAGGCGGAGCAACTGCGCCGCGATGGCGCCACGGCGATCTTTGTCGCAATCGACGGCAAGGCTGCCGGTGCAATCGCGGTGGCCGATCCGATCAAGGCCACGACGCCGGCCGCCATTGCAGCTTTGCAGGTCGCAGGACTGCGCGTGGTGATGCTGACCGGTGACAATGCCACCACGGCCAAAGCGGTTGCTGACAAACTCGGCATCATCGAAGTCGAGGCCGATGTCATGCCAGACC
>JANPAD010000392.1:0-9457 GCA_031429735.1 Bdellovibrio sp.
TTTGAAAAGCAGGAATTCCTATTCAAAACCAAAGATAAAATTAAAACCAAACATATTTCTTCAATAAAAGAAAATGAAAGTTTCAACGCGAGCGCAAACTTGATATCGCTCGCTGCAACCGGTACACAGCATTTTACTCAAGCTATGGTTGATAAATCAGATGTCTCTCCATCAATTCAAATGAGTGTTCAAGGTAATGCTGTTCGTTTAGCTGCTGTTTACGATCTGAAAAATACAAAAGTTTCACAGCTTAAAACAAAGCTTTATATAGGTCCGAAACAGGTTGATGTTCTTCAAAAAATTGATGTGTTAATGCCGGAAGTGATGGATTACGGCATCTTTGGATTTATCTCAAAACAGCTTTTAAATCTGATGAAATTCATGCATCAAATTTTCGGCAATTGGGGTTTGGCGATTATAGCCCTGACATTGGTAATGCGCATCCTTGTGCTGCCGTTTAATATTTTATCTTTCAAATCTGCTCGCGCCATGCAGCGAATTCAACCTCAACTGCAGGCTGTTCGCGAGAAATACAAAAGTGACCCGCTCGCCGTAAACCGGGAATCAATGGCCCTTATGAAAAAAAACAACGCAAACCCGCTCAGCAGTTGTTTGCCGATGCTGGTTCAAATCCCAATTTTCTTTGCTCTCTGGAGAACGATCGGGTCAAGTATTGAAATTTATCAACAACCCTTCTTCGGCTGGATTACTGACCTAAGCGCGCATGATCACTTCTTTATTTTACCTATTTTAATGGGTGGAACGATGTTTATGCAGCAAAAAATGACTCCGACGACAATGGATCCGGCTCAGCAGAAAATTTTAAACTTCATGCCGATTATATTTTCGTTATTTATGTTGAGTCTTCCGAGCGGCTTAACTTTGTATAATTTTATAAGCTCTTTATTTGGAGCTGTTCAACAGTATTTCTTATTAAAAGACACTAAAAAAGTCTCACAAACTTCATTAAAGGGAGCTTAAATATGGCTGGATTTTTCAGTAAATTATTCGGTGGCGGATCAGAAAAAAAAGAAGACAATTTAGAGTCAGTGGTTGAAGCAACTCTGAACGGTATCCTCGAAAAAGGTAACTTCGACCTGTCTTATGAATTGAACCTTACTAAAAAAGAAGACATCACAGATGTTAAAATTGATTTTTCAGGAGGCGATGAAGCTTTGTTAAAAGATTACAAAGGTCAGTTGTTAGATGCGATTCAATTGATCGTTAAGCGCGTTACGCAACATCACTTTGAAGATCTTCAAACAAACGTTATCGTTGATTGCGGCGGATATCGCGAAGAATCAGAAGCAGCTTTAATCGAACGCGCTGAACACCTCAAAACAATTGCAATAGAACAAGGTAAATCAGTTTATTACCGGGCATTACCTCCGAAAGAACGAAAAGTAATTCACCAGTATCTAGCTCTTGATGGCCGTGTGAAAAGCCGTTCATTGGGCGATGGTCTTTATAAAAAAATCAAAATTTACCCAGCTAAAGTGAACGGCGTTGAAGGCGGAGCAGAACCCGCTGACGCTGAAGACCAAGGTTAATTTAAACAGGACGACGTAACCATGTTGGAGAGAAATAAACAGACCATTTGTGCTATTTCGACTCCACACGGCCTTGGTGGCATTAGTGTTATCAGGGTAAGTGGGCCACAGGCTGTTCACATCACCCGAAAATTTGCTCCTCAGTTTTCTAAAAAATCAGATCAAATTGAATCGCACCGACTTTATTTTTCAGATTTTAATGATCTGGAGCAAAATAAGGTCGATGAAGTTGTAATCAGTTATTTTGCCGATGGCCGATCTTTTACCGGCGAAGAAGTCGTCGAGATTTCTTGCCATGGTAGTCCGTTTATCACCCAGCAAATTGTGGATTTGTTAATTCAGGGCGGGGCCCGCACTGCAGACCGCGGTGAATTCACTTATCGCGCGTTTATGAACGGCAAAATGGATTTAATTCAGGCCGAGTCGGTTCTGTCATTGATTGAAAGTCAGAACAAGTCGGCGGCGAAGCTGGCACTTAGACAGCTGGACGGGGTTGTCTCAGAAAAATTCAATATTTTGATTTCGGATCTGATTTGGTGTTTAGCCCACATCGAAGCTTCAATCGATTTTATCGAGCAGGGTATTGAAGTGGTCGATCCGACAGTTCTCATAGAAAAACTAAAAAAAATCCAGACACATCTGCACCAAATTATTTCAACATACCGTTCAGGTCGTCTGATCAAAGACGGCTTGCGCGTGGCTTTGGTCGGTGAACCGAACGTAGGTAAATCAAGTCTGCTTAACCTCCTTCTACAGGACGAGAAGGCGATTGTTACGCCGGTGGCCGGCACAACACGTGACGTGATCGAAGGCGATACATTGTTTGAAGATATGAAGTATCGGTTTGTCGATACGGCTGGTCTTCGTGAGACATCTGACCAAATCGAAATGATCGGTATTAGTCGTTCAAAAAAAGAAGCCGAAAAAGCAGATTTAATTTGTTTCGTTGTTGACGTGTCGTCTGAGAGCTTCTTAGCGTCTGTTGCGGCTCTTCAAAAGGTGGCTGTTAATTCGCCGGTTATTTTTTTACTGAATAAATGCGACAAGATTGAGGCTTCTTTAGCTGAAGCTCGCCTCAGGGCTGTTGTCGCCTTGGCGGTTAATGCACGTTTGACGTCGGCATCCGATTTAGACGGGCGATCTGCAGTTTTGCATTTTATCCGGTCGCAAATAGGTGAGCTGAATTATTTGAACGAAGCGACTATCGCCAGTTCGCGCCAGCTTGAGCAATCACAGTACTCTTTTGAAATGATTTCAAAATCTATCTCTGAACTTGAGAATAATATGGGTGCAGAGTTCATTGCGATGTATTTAAAAGAAGCCCTTGTTTCTCTGCAAAAAATTCTTGGACAAGTCTATGACGATCAGATTATGGATAGGGTCTTTAAAGAGTTCTGCTTAGGCAAATAAACTCGTAATTGGGGCCAGATGTTAAATTCGTATGACATTATTGTAGTTGGAGCAGGACACGCAGGCATTGAAGCCTGTTTAGCCCCTGCACGTCTCGGTCTTAAAACCCTCCTCGTAACCACCAACTTAGACCGTATCGGCTACATGTCATGTAATCCGTCCATCGGAGGGCTCGCAAAAGGCCACATGGTGCGTGAAATCGACGTTCTGGGCGGGCAGATGGGCCTAGCGGCTGACTTATCGTGTATCCAGTTCAAACGCCTCAACGCTAGCAGGGGGCCAGCCGTTCGCGGTAGCCGGGTTCAGAGCGATAAACATGTTTACTCGGATATTCAGATCGCAGCCCTTAAAAACCAGCCCAATCTTGAACTTTTGCAAGGGGAAGTTAAGCGCCTTATTTTAAATGGTTCAGTATGTGAAGGTGTTGTTCTTCAGGATGGTTCGCAGGTTTTCTCTAAGTCGGTGATTATTACAACCGGCACCTTTATGAACGGGGTTATGCATTTCGGTTTGAAGCAGATTGCAGGCGGTCGAGTCGGCGACCAAGCTTCGATCGGTCTTTCCGATCAACTCGCTGAGTTCGGTTTTGAAGTGAAACGCCTTAAAACCGGAACTCCCGCACGTCTTCACAAAGACAGTATTGATTGGTCTAAAACCAAACCTGAATATGGCGATAAAACTTTTTATCCTTTCTCTTACAAATCGAAAAAAGAATTTATTCTGCCACAAGTGGCATGTTACCTTTCGCATACGACCGAAAAAACACATGATATAATCCGGGCAAACTTAGATAAGTCGCCCATGTTCTGCGGGATAATTGAAGGTGTGGGGCCACGTTATTGCCCGAGTATCGAAGACAAAATAACCCGTTTTAGCGACCGTATTTCGCATCAGACATTTTTAGAACCTGAAGGTTTGAATACTGATTTAATATACCTACAAGGTATTTCAACTTCTCTTCCTGAAGAAGTGCAGGACGAATTCTTGAAAACGATTCCTGGTCTCGAGAATGTTAAAGTGGTTCGGTACGGTTATGCGGTGGAGTATGACTACGTCGAACCCACCCAGATTTATCACCGCCTCGAAACACGCCCCATTGAAAACCTGTTTTTAGCCGGTCAGATCAACGGAACTAGCGGCTATGAGGAGGCTGCAGCTCAAGGCTTCATTGCCGGGGTTAATGCCGCTCATAAATTGTTGGACCGTGAAGAGTTTATTTTAGATCGCGATCAGGCTTACGCCGGAGTATTGGTTGATGACCTTGTAACTAAAGGGACGCGCGAACCTTACCGCATGTTCACATCGCGCGCTGAGCATCGGTTGATTCTTCGCGAAGACAATACGATTGATCGCCTTTCTTCAGTTTCGCGAAAGCTCGGATTGGTTTCAATTGAGAATCTTGATTTTTTGGAATCAATTAAGCAAAAACGTGCAGATCTTACAGCTCGTTTGCATGAAACCGTGATTTATCCGAAGCCTGAAACAAATCAACTTATTCAGCAGTTGGGTGGATCACCGCTCCACAAGCCCGCTAAGATGAGTGAATTTTTACGTCGCCCAGAAGTGACCTTTGATACGCTCCGGTCTCTGGGGTTGGAATTTGAAGACAATAATGATGTTCTTGATGCTGTTGAAATTGACGTGAAATATTCCGGATACATCAAGAAACAGAATGAGATTATTGAACAGACTAAAAAATTCGAACAGGCTCGTATACCGGGCGAGTTAGATTACGCGCTAATTAAAGGACTTTCGTCTGAGGAAATCGATAAGTTAATGCGCGTTAGACCCCGCACCTTGGGACAGGCGCAACGCATTTCGGGAGTAAATCCTTCTGCTTTGCAGGCCATCATGATATACCTTAAAGGTACAAAACAGATTAGCATTTAACCCCGAGGTTATCGTGAGCGCAGCAGCCCAAAGCACAGATCAAACTCCCAACTGGAGATTGAAGACTTGGTTTAGTGACCTTGATGATAAAACTCATGAGCACTTAGCTAAATATTTTTCTGAACTGCAAAAATTCAATAAGGTTGTAAACCTCGTTTCTGCGAAAACTCTTTTGCATGCGGATGCAATTCATTTCGCAGACAGCATTCTGGCTGCGAAAATTGTTTCACCAAAAGTTAATAAAAACGTGTATTTATATGATCTTGGAAGCGGCAATGGTTTCCCAGGTTTAGTTTATGCTATTTTGAATCCGGATCAAAAAATGGTTTTGATTGATTCTGATGAGCGTAAATGTGAATTTTTAAAACATATTGTCGATACTTTGGGTTTAGTTAATGTTCTTGTGCAAACGAAGAAAATTGATGTTTTACCTGCGAATACAATTGAACAAGCGATATGCAGAGGTTTTGCACCACTTCCGAAAGCACTTTTGACTTTGCGCAAATGTGTGAAAAAAGGTGGCGCCGTTTATCATTTAAAATCAGAAGAATGGGCCCTTGAAGTTTCCCAAATTCCATCACAGCTTTGTTCGGTTTGGCAGCCGATTTTAGAAGGTGAGTACAAACTTCCAATTGGTGATATTAAAATGTTTATCGTTAAAACGGCAAAACTTGCCTAGATCTTTGACCCATACTTCAGTTCATAGAAATTAGTGTTGTGGTTTGGTTTCTGTCGCGCTGCTGGCTGGACTCGACCCTTGGCCGGCTTCTGCTCCGGCTGTCTTTGTTCCACGTGGAACATCTTTTTTCACGCCTTTAGTTTTTTCCCAATTAAGCTTGTTGCGGTAAAAAGCAGTGACAGTTTTGTACATCTCAATTTCTTTTTGGTCTGGCCATGGCCTACCACCCTTTTTTAGACTTTCTTGATATCTCTGCTGCACTTCGAATTTGCGACGTTCAATTTTAATTTCAAAATAAGTTTTCTGCTGGGCTAGGATATTTAAACGATCTTCAGAGTCGCGTACTTTCTTTGTGGCGTATTTAACCTGTCCGGTCTGAGGAATGGCTTTATCAAGCTCTCTTTTGAGTTTCTCGAGGTTCTTTTGTTCTGATTCAAGTGACTTGTTGGCTATCTCAAGCTCCGTTTGTAGATCGGTGTAAATCTCGTCACGGGTCTCCGGCGTCCGATCTACCTTATCGCACGAGCTAATGGAGACTAAAAAAATGGCTAAAATGAGTATTTTCATGGTTGTTCTACGTAGAACATCGGAAAAATGGTCATAAAACTAAAATTTTTCTTGAAACAAGTATTCAATAAGTGAAAGATGAGTCATCAAACCCAAGGAGACATCATGATTAAGACAATATGCATAGCCAATCAAAAGGGTGGAGTCGGAAAAACGACAACAACTGTTAACCTATCAGCGGCTTTAGCCCTTGCTGGATATCGAGTCCTCGTCATTGACATGGATCCGCAGGGAAATGCCTCAAGCGGACTAGGCATTAAGAAGCATGAAGCTCAAGATGCGAATATTTACCATGTCTTAATCGGGGAAAAGACTATTCAGGAAGTTGTTCTACGTAGCCCAACAAGTAAATTATCAGTAGCCACGGCTAATCCAGATCTAGTCGGAGCTGAAATTGAACTCGTGGATATGCCTCAACGTGAATTCCGCTTGAAGGCGGCAATTGCTGCGGTTAGCTCTTTATATGACTATATAATAATAGATTGCCCACCATCTTTGGGCCTTTTAACACTTAACTCACTTGCGGCCGCTAGCAGCTTCTTGGTGCCACTTCAATGCGAGTACTATGCGCTAGAAGGCTTAAGCCAATTGCTCAACACAGCGGGCCTTGTCAAGAAGAGCATAAATCCTCAATTGCACATCGAAGGAATACTTCTGACCATGTTTGATAAGCGAAACAACCTGGGCCACCAAGTGGTTGAAGAAATTCGCGAGCACTTTAAAGACAAAGTATTTCAGGCCGTGATTCCTCGCAATGTACGCTTAAGCGAAGCGCCGAGCCATGGTCAATCGATCTTCGGATACGACCCTAAATCAATTGGCGCATTGATGTACGCAGAGCTCAGTAAAGAGCTCATCGCAAAAACAGCAATCACTAAAGAAAATACGAACTCAATAAATTCTTTATAAGGATAAACAATGGAAATAAATAAAGAAAATACAAACAAAAAAAGACTTGGACGCGGTTTAGGTTCTTTACTGGGTGGTTCAGATGTGAATTCCTCGCCGGAAATCTTTGCTGAGAATGAGTTCAATGTTGAACGTTCAAACGCGGTACCACGACCGACGGGCGCCGGCGCATTGGCTATTGAACCAATGGCCCCGGAAAGTCGTGTTTGGAATATCGCTGTAGATAAAATTGTTCCAGGCGTTTATCAGCCTCGTAAAAATTTTAATAAAGAAGCGCTTATTGAATTAGCCAATTCAATAAAAGAAAACGGCATTCTGCAACCAATCACTGTTCGCAAGCGTAAAGAGGGTGGTTTCGAGCTTATAGCCGGAGAGCGCCGATGGAGAGCCGCACAGAGCGCCGGCCTTCACGAGGTTCCGGCGATCATCAAAATTATGGGAGACCGCGAAGTTCTCCAAATGGCACTGATTGAAAATATTCAACGTGAAGATTTAGATCCGGTTGAAGAAGCTGAAAGTTATCAAAGATTAATAGAAGAGTTTTCGTTGTCTCAGCAAGAGGCTGCGGAAAAAGTCGGTAAAGAAAGATCGTCTGTAGCAAACGCCCTGAGACTGCTTGCCCTTCCCTTAGAAATACGAGACATGCTCGGCCAAAAAATGATCACCGTTGGTCATGCGAAGGCGATTCTTTCTTTGTCCGACAAGAATAAACAAGTGAGTTTCGCAAAACGCGTAGCTGAGAGTGGTATTTCAGTTCGTGCGCTAGAAAATGAAATTAAAGCTTTTCAGCGTTCGGCCGGTAAACCACCAGAATCAACTGATCCGCGCCTCAATGTGAACTTAGCTGGTAAGCTCGCCCAAGAATTGGCAGATCAATT
Source organism: Bdellovibrio sp. (assembly GCA_031429735.1). Lineage (GTDB taxonomy): Bacteria > Bdellovibrionota > Bdellovibrionia > Bdellovibrionales > Bdellovibrionaceae > Pseudobdellovibrio. The sequence goes on from JANPAD010000392.1 coordinate 7,884, forward strand.
ACAAAAAAGTTTAGGTACCAAAGTAGAAATAACATACAAAGCCGGCGGAAAAGGCTCGATTCAAATTCAGTTCTACAGCGATGACCAGCTGACTCAAATTTACGAAAAATTGAAAGCTTAGTGACCATGGACAAAGAGCTACAAATATCAACACTTATCGAAGAGGGAAGCGCGTTCGAAGGACGGCTTACTTTCAGTGGAACCGCAAAAATCTCAGGACAGTTTAAAGGTGAGATGTATACAAAAGATCACATTGTGATCACAGAAACAGCTCAAGTTGTAGCCGACATCGAAGCCGGATTTGTCACAATAATGGGAAAACTTGAAGGCAATATCATTGCGACTAAAAAAGTGGTTATGATGCCACCCGCTATTTTTAGAGGTACAGTCACGACACCGAGTCTGAAAATTGAAGAAGGTGTCGTTTTCGAAGGAGCTTCATATGTGCCGAAAGCTTAATCACACCAATTAGACCACCGACTGGCGCAAGAGAATCTCTTGACCCTCGATTCTGACAAATGGTATCCAAAACTGTCCAAAAAAGTAGGGATTACCATGAATGTTGTATTACAAATTTTGTTACAGCTGGGCGCTAATGAGACCGTTTTTATACAATTCAGTCTTTTCGTCGTTACCATTTTGTTTCTAACAGTTGTTGTTTATGGCCCATTTTTCAAGGCCTATGATCAACGCATGAATCAAACCAAAGGTGCAGACCAGGTTGCGGACGAAACTCAAAATGAAGCGAAAAAGCTCGAAGTTATTTACCAAAGTAAAGCCCGCGAAATTAATGAAAAAATTAAAAGTATTTACGAAAACATCCGCAAAGGCGCAGTAGACCAAGTTTCTCAGGTTGTTAGTGCTGGTAAAACCGAAGTCACCGATAAAGCAGACCAGGCGCGCGGGCAAATTCAAACACAGAAAAATAACGCCGAAAAAGATCTGGCTCTGGTTTCCCAGGAAGTGGCGGCTGAAATTTCTAAAAAATTAACAGGAGCCGTTTAATGAAAAATACGGTTTTTATAGCGATATTGTTTTTATCCTTAGTTGTGTTTTCTGCTGAGCATGGTCATGTTGATGAATCCCATATTCCTCTCCACGAAATCGGATGGCAGGCTCTTAATTTAGGTATTTTATTGGTCGCGATCTTCTTTTTAATCCGCAAATCAATCATCGAGGCCTTCGCTAATCGCCGTCAAAATTTTGTAGAACAGTCGGAGAAAACCCAGGTTGCTTTGAAACAAGCCGAACAATCTTTATCTGAAATCAAATTAAGATTCTCAAGTCTAGAGGCGAGCGAAAAAATTTCTCTTGAGAACGCAAAACGCGAAGCCCAAGTGCAAAAAGAGAATCTGATTAAAGAGGCGCATGAGGCCGTTGAAAAAATGAAAAAAGATGCACAACAAATGATGGCGAATGAGCTCATAAAAGCTAAAAACGAAATCAACACACTTATCATGACTCAAGCGGTACAGCTAACAAAACAAAACTTATCAAAAAATCAAGCAGCCGGCGCAACTACTCAAGAAGCCCATTTTATTAAACAGCTGGAACAGGTGAAAGCATGAGCGCAG
>JANPAD010000393.1:0-3055 GCA_031429735.1 Bdellovibrio sp.
GTTTGCCGTAAGAATATGCAATTTGTAACCGCACTTCATTGTCATCTGTAAGGTAGGCCGTGAGTTTGATTGTTCGAAAGCCGAATTTGACCGGAATGCCCTTTCAGAGGCAGTTTTCGCTCGGCTAGCGCATCGGTGTTAGGTTGAAGGGTTGGCCCATTGGGTCGCCTTGAACCCGGAATTTATAGGTCGCTGTTGTGCCGACCATCTGGCGTGATGAATCTAAAAACGACAAGAAAAGTTGAGCGCGCTGTTGAAAGGCGGCATTCGCTTTCAGATCTACTGTAATATTGTAAACGCCGACTTGCGGAACAACTTGTCCTTGTATTTGCGTGAGGGTTAAGCCGAGTTCGCCTTTAATTTCGCCATAAAGATCATCTTTAGGTGAACCCAGTTTTCCGCTTTCTATTTGAAACTTTCCGTTAGAAAGTTTGCCTTTAAGTTCGACCTTATCAAATTTAATTTGCGGCACGTTCACCGAGCCCATCATCGCCGTTGAAACGGTTGTTGAGGCCAATTCAAAACGCTGAATGGTCAGGTTCATGTCGACTTCAGGCTGCTCGGCTAAAGTCACGTCGGCCACCGCCTGCGCGGTTAAATTCAATTGGCCCGAGAGCGGTAAATTTAACTGAAGAATCTGGCGGGCCTCTTTTAAACTTAAATTCTGAGCATTGATATCGATTTTAAATTTCTCTGTCGTTCCTGTTGAAGGGGCCGGAGAAACTTGAACTTCAACATCGCCCTTAAAAAGACCTTCGGCTCTGAATGTGCCACCCGGCTTCATTTTGAATAGCGCTAATAAAGAAGGGGAGACTTCAACTTTGTTTGAAGCCAGCCCTGAAATCTGTGGCATGTCGATCGTGACCTGATCAAGACCAAGCGTGACCGTAAATGGGTTGAGATGAAGCTGATCAAACTGCAAATAAACTTTGTTCTGCGTCCGTTTTGAAACCTGCGAAGAAGCGTAGTCGTTCAAGTCACTCAATGGAAAAAGTAGGAACAGAAAAACAATCGTGAGAAATATAATCAAAATAATTTTTTTGATGTTGCCGAGAAGAAACCTGAAAAAGATGACGATACCGTTCATCATTCGTCAGACCCTGCAGATGTTTCGGTATCTGTCTTTTTGCCAGAGTCGTTTTTGCTGCCCTTTTTGTTCGCGCCTTTTTTGATCGGTTCAGGCTCGGCGATCGGTTCGGGAGTGGGTTCAGGTACTCTCAGGCTGTAAAGTTTGTAGGTAACATCGTAATAGCGGTTATCCTGGGCGTTGGCGATGATCGTCACATCTTTCATTTTAACGCTGTCTGAAATACCGGCAATGGCTCCGCCGATATCTACAATTTGCTTTAAATTAAGTTTAGCTAATTTGATATCAAGCACACTTGAAATTAAATTTTGCGGAATGAGGCGGCCTTCGACTGACGATTCGGCCAGTCCGATGTTTTGTTCCGGTGTCAGTTCAGCGCGTTGAATAATGGATTGAATGGTTGCCCTGAGGCTGTCCGACGGAGGCGGCACCGCTACGTTTTGCGTTGATGTGCTTTCGCGGTAAGTTCGGAAGAGATCACGGATCAGAGCCCGCTTCGATTCAAAAAGAGTGATGGACTGCGATGAACTTGACAGGTAACTGAGCGGGATAAAAAGAAAAATAAACAGAATCAAAAGCACGCCGCCGGCCCGAGCCAGCTTTTGCCCCGAAGGGCTCAGGTTTTGGTAGCGGTCCTGCATTTGGATGTAGGCATCGGATTCACGAACACGTTCAGAGGTTTTATTAAATGCGGATTGTGCGCTATCTTTTAAGTTATCGGCAAAACTCATTTTGTTAAACCCCGATCTGCTTTGAACGATATGTTAAAGGCGGTGCGGTTCGGTATCAGCGCAAGTCCAGCAGGTTGACTGCTGATTTGACCATCAGTCGCGAGCCCTTTCAAGCTTTGCGATAGAGTGCTGACGTCCTGCGCGTTGTTGGCGTAACCGACAACTTGAACAGTGTCATCTTTAACAATAAAACGAACGATATCCACTTTGATTTGATTTTTACCGGGCGCGGATTCACTGATTTTTTTAAGAATATCCAGCGCCGAATTCATTTGTGAAACCTGGGCCACCAGTTTTAATTCATTAATTTTTTTCTTATTTTCTTTGATATATTTTTTGACGCCGGCTTCATTAGCCTGTTTTTTCGGTAAGCGCGCAACGGCCTTGGCTTGTTCGGTGACGGCCTCGGTGCCTTTATCATTTAAAGTCGTCGAGAAGCTGTCGCGCAAATAAGTCCAAACAAATAAAACGCAAATCGCAGCGGCGCCGATTTGAATCAGCGATCCGTAGGACTCCCACAGATTTTTGAGTCCTTCGTTTTGTTTGGCAAATTCGCCCTTCAGAATGTTAGTGGCCGGATTACGCGGTTTTTTAAAGCCTTCAATAGCAATGGCCACAGCTTCATTAAAGCGTGAATCAAGCTGCGCTGCTTGGGCAGGTGAAAGCGAAAGATGAGCAATGTAATTTTGAAGCAGCTGAATTGGGTTACAAGGAACTTCAAGTTGTTGAGTCAGGTAAGCGCCCAAGTTCGGCAACAAGCTGCCGCCGCCGGTAAAATGAATTGTGGTGACTTCGGCATTAAACTCACTTTGTAGTTCAAGCATTGTCATTTGCAGGTCGCGGGTCAACTCGCGGATTGATTTTGTCATCAGGCCTGAAGTTTGGCTTTGATCGAAGCTTACCCCTTCTTTGTTCAGAAGTATCTGCACATCTTTTTGTAACATCTTAACGGCTTCAATGTAGCTGATCGAATTTTTCTTAATCAGTTCTTGAATGAGTTGTGAGGCGCCCCAGAAAAGACTTCGGCTGAAGATCAAACGGTTATTTTCAAAAGCGGTGAATAGAGTGTTTTGATGGCCGATATTCAAAATGACCTGAATATATTTTTTCGGATTGACCTTAAAAAGCAATACAAAATCTTCGCCGCCATTCAAAATGAAAGAAAATATGTCTTCAAATTTAAAACTTAAATTTGAAAATTGGAATTGGAATGGAAGTTTATCGGCGAAAATTTTCG
>JANPAD010000394.1:0-2510 GCA_031429735.1 Bdellovibrio sp.
GGCCGTAGGGGTTGCGATTGTACTGGCTCTTTTCGGATTGATGACAAACCCATGGCTGATACCGGCGTTATCGATCGTGGGTTTTTTGGTGGCCTTACCCTGCGGGGCTATGGGCTTACTGGCCACCGCTATGGTGCGAAATATCAACCAATTTCAGACGGTTTATTCTTTCATCATCGCGCCACTTTATTTTTTATCTGGAATATTCTTTCCAATCCAGCAAATGGCGGCTCCGGTGCGAATTGTAGCTGAATTTTTTCCACTGATTCACGGCGTGCGGCTGGCGCAGGCACTGTTCTGGGAGCGTAACATTGCCGAAGCGTTTCTGTTCAGCGGTTCTTTATTGGTAATTCAAAGCATCGTGCTCTGCACTTTAGCTTACTTCAAGATTCGCAAGAAGCTGGTGAGCTGAGTTCACTTCATTTCTTAATTTCTAAAAAGCATTAATAAGCAAAGTAAAGTTTATGAACGATAAAAAGGCAGAGATGGTCTAAACAAAAAAAATGAGTAAAATCAAATACTTATAAATAAATTGTGTTAAAATACATAATTTATATTGAAAAATAATGTGTATAAATACATAATCAACTAATTATATACTTATGTAAAGATACATAAGTACCGAATAGGTGGGTATGGGCAATTTAAAGCTAATTGAAAATTCAAGTGAAGGTTGGATACGTCAAATGCGGCTGCATCTGGGCATGACCTTGAATAAATTGGGAAATGCTTGCGGAGTTTCTACCTCTACCATTGCGCAACTCGAGAAGCGCGAGGCAGAGGGGCGTATTAGTATTGAAACTTTACGAAGAGCTGCCGAGGCGATGAACTGCGAATTCACTTATACATTTGTTCCCAAAACAGATACGCGTGAATTCATACACAAACGAGCTTACGCAAAAGCAAAAAGAATTTTATTATCAGCTGATCTGCATATGAGTCTTGAAGATCAAAGAGTTGATAGTGACACCGAAGAGCGAATTCAACGACTGAAAAAGAAATTGATCAATGAGGGAAAAGTTTGGTAAATCGATATCTTTTTAAGGATCGCATAGGCACGACTCCGCTTCCTGAAGAATTCAAAAAAGACCTAATTCCGAAAAATGTTTTAATTGGTGGAGACCTGGACGAGCTGGAAGAAGAAAACATTATAGATGGCTTAGTGTGGCTAGATGATTTCACCGGCAATCATCTGGATTGGATGTTCTGGGAAACTCTCCACAAGAAACTTTTCCATAAAGTCTGGAAGTGGGCCGGAAAGTTCAGAGTTCATGAACTTCAAAATGACGAATTTAATCATCCCGGATACATCGCTGAAAATGTCAAAAAGCTTGAGGGCGACCTCAAATATTGGCTTGATAACAGGACGTTCAAAGACCAACGAGAGGCTATAGTGCGCTTTCACGAGCAATTTCTTACCATTCATCCCTTTACGAATGGCAATGGTCGCACAAGCCGGATATTAACTGAATACATCTGTAAACGAGAAAATTTTTTGCTTCCGACCTGGGGGCAGTCATTGCGCACCGATACCAAAAGGCATCGTAATACCTATATTGCCGCAGTAAAAAAAGCTCGTCTTCAAAAGGACTATACCGACTTAATTAATTTTATTTGGAATTAATTCATACCGCAGATTTTCAAAAAAGAATCCACCTGCAAAGAAGCTCCACCGATCAAAAATCCGTCCACATGCGGAATACTCAATAATTCGCCGGCATTTTCAGGCTTTACACTGCCGCCATAGAGCAATTGAAAGTTACCGAATGAGTTCTTCTGCAAATGATTATTCAGTTCTTTGTGAACTTCGGCCACTTGCTCAGTCGTAGCCACTTTACCGGTGCCGATAGCCCAAACAGGCTCGTAAGCCACGATTATTCTTTTCGTATTATCGAGATTTACAAGCCCGGCGTTAAGCTGTGAAAAGCAGAACTCTAAGGTTTTACCGGCTTCACGCTGGCTTAAGGTTTCACCGATGCAGAAAACCGGCGTAAGATTCAGAGTCTGCAGTAATGCGGTTTTTTTATTAAGAACTTCATTCTGTTCTTTAAAAATTTCACGACGTTCGCTGTGCCCGACAAGCGCAAAATTACATTTTAAGGCTTTTGCCACTTCTGCCGAATTTTCACCAGTGAACGCCCCGGATTTTTCAGAATAAATGTTCTGTGGGCCAAAGCCGATGGCAGTCTCGGCACAAAGAGACGATAGGGCTTCAATAGAAAATGCCTGCGGAAAAATAATGACTTCACGGGTGTCAAAAAAACCGGGTACCTTGAAAACTTCGTTCTTTAATTTAATTACGAATTCGCGCGCCTCTTCGGGAGTTTTATTCAGCTTCCAGTTGGCGGCAAATATCTTTTTCATGTTGAAACCTGTTCGCTCTGTTTGCGCGGTTTCAACACCTCGAGGCCCGGCAATTTTTCACCCTGAAGATATTCAAGACTGGCTCCGCCCCCGGTTGAAATGTGAGTCATCTGGGCGGCATAGCCTGAAGCTTCGGCCGCTGCCGC
>JANPAD010000395.1:0-4891 GCA_031429735.1 Bdellovibrio sp.
CTTAGATCATCTAATCGTAGACTTAGAAGAGCCTCGTGAATCACTAGACCAATTTTGTTGTGTTCATTCATAGTCGCAAGAGCGGCTTTGTTAAATCTGATTTCATATCGATTTTGGCAGGCAACCACTTTGGTATCTACAACCAGAAGGCTGCCAGAGTTTGTGCAACTTGCGTTTCCAACCTTACGAGAGTCAACAAAGATTTTTTTATTTTTATAAACGTCTAAAATGTTTTCAAAATAAGGAAGATATGCTCCTATTGATTTTTGCAATACTTTTTTAGCAGCTAGAATCTCTTCTTTTAAAAGAACTGAACCATCTTGGACCCCTTGGTCTTCATAAAAGTCAAACAGCTTGCCAGCGACGGAGTTGCCTCCACCCGGGCTTCCGCCACCTTCTTGACTGGCGGCCAATGCGGCTAAAGGTAAGCAAAGGCTCATGAGCAAAGTTGCTGTTAGGGTTTTCATTGTTCTCATCGGGTTCTCCTATTGTTGTGCTGGTGCAAGCTTTGCGCCGCAACCAGCGGTTATTGTTGTTAAAACGGTTATTCGTTATAATCCGTGCGACATCAGTTTTAATCTGACCTCGCGCAGTTTTTCTTCGATCTTTTCAAGTTCTTTCAGGGCTGCGGTGACCGGCTTTTCTTCGCCGGTCACCAGCTCAGTGACTGAAATGGCGAACACTTGGCTAATTCGTAACAGGGGTGGAAACTTAGCTCCGCGTCCGCTTTCCCAATCACGATAAGTCGAGGGGGCTACCTGAATCAGTCGAGCCATTTCGGTCGCTGAGATGTTTCGGGCTTCTCGCAGGCGACGTAATCTTTGGTTCAGGCTTTCTGACATCGTGATCTCCTTTTGAGACAATGTAATGCAACGCAGCAATTCTCTCCAGAGTTTATTAGTCTAAAGTTTTTCTTTTTATTTACCTAAAGGTAAATATATAATGTAACTAATGGATATCTTTAAATATTCTGACTACCGTGAATACGTCCGAGCCTGGCTTGAACAAGCCCGTAAGACCAATTTATGCAATCTTTCACGCTTGGCTGAGGCGGCCCAGGTTCACACCACGTTTTTATCAAACGTACTTTCGGGTAAAAAAAACTTAAGTCTCGAGCAGGCGACTTTAATAAGTGAAACCATGGGGCATACCACGGTTGAATGCGATTACTTTTTTTCGCTGATCGAAATTGAAAGAGCCGGGTCGGTTAAACTAAAAAACTATTGGAAAAAGAAAAAAGAAAATCTTGAAGCGGAACGAAAAAAAATAGGCACTCGCGTGGGTGAGCACCACGAGCTGACCGACGCTGAACGCGCCATTTATTACTCCAGCTGGATTTATTCTGCTATTTTTGCGGCCACGGATATTGAAGGCGGGCAAAGTTTAGAGCAAGTGGCCTCAAGGTTTTTGCTTACGCGTGAGCAAGCCGAAAAATTTTTATCTTTTCTAGTCAGTGTCGGCGTTTGTGATTTTTCTGATAACAGGTACAAGATGGGGCAAAATTTTGTATTTGTACCGAATGATTCGCCCTTTGTAGTTAAGCATCATATCAACTGGAGAATGAAGGCCGTGCAAAAAATGGATACACGTAGCCCCAGTGAATTATTTTTTTCTGCACCGATTTCGATTTCAAATGACGATTTTAACCAAATTCGTGAGCTGCTGGCGCAGGCTATTCAAAAATCGATGGCGATTTGTAAGAGCTCGGTTTCAGAAGACGTGGCGTGTTTGAATATTGATTTATTCAAGATCAAAAATTAGCCCACGTACCCATGACGCTGCCACTACGGGTTACTGACCCTTTTTCTCCAACCTTGGGCTTAGCCACAACGGTGTATAAACCATCAACCAGCGAGCCCACTGAGATATCAGCGGAATTTAGGCTCCATCCTGATTGAGCATTCATAATGGCTGCGAATTGACTTTGTAAAACTGGTTCGCAATTCACGTTACTAGCTTGAGCTGTGACAGATAAAAGTATCGACAAAGATATAAAAAATATTTGTTTCATTTCGTGACCTCACTTGAACTAGGTATAATCTTTCAAGGGGAAATTTCGCAGTCGGTTCAAAAATTTACCAAGAACCATTCGGACTGTAATTCGGTTTTGGTCGTAAATCGAACCGTAATTGATGTTCTGTGTCTGTCCAGCCTGTCCAAGATTTTCGCTTCAGATTGATGAATCCTGATCTGCTTCTTAAGCCGTCAAGATTTAGCCCTGACCCTTGCGCTTGATAAACATCATCAAAAAACAGATCATCTTCAATTGCAGAGGCCTCAACTTTATAGCTGCTTTGACCACAAACCAAAACTTCATAGTCAAGAATGCCGCTGCCTTGCTTAATCTGAACTTTTTGATTGTTCACGTTAACATTAATGACAAAGTCATTTTCGCCATAATGGCCGGCAACGCCTTGAGTGATACTCAGCACCTGCGCATCCTTAGCCAGACGATTGCGACAAAGATCTGCATTGTACACTTCTTGCACTTTTGTCAGCGTGATCGTGCCGGTGATTCGTTTTTGCTTTCCGAGCGTGAGTAAGGCCGTATTCCAGTTGTAATCACCGATCATCATGGGAACAGTCGGGCAAACCAATTGAACACTTTGTCGAACGCTTGTGGGGTTGCTTTCGCCTTTGCAATCCCAGCTCAGATAAGCCGACTCAAATTTCGGTTGTATTCTGCTTGTACAACTTCTGTTTCCCTTAGCGTCGGTCGTGCAGTCTTGCACAGTTTCATAAGTTGTTCGACTGCAGTATTCTCCGACCTCAACGCTAAACTGCGGATTTACGGCGTCAATCTTACGACTCATCTGGGTTTTAATATTAGGAATTTCAAATAATGAGTAGCTCGATTTACTTTTGCTTTCGCGTTTAAACTGCTTTAATTGTCCGTGGTGGTCGCGCAAAGTTTCAAAAAAATTGATTTCGGTATAGGCGCTGCAGCTCCACCCTTGGAGGGCCGATATAAAGTCGTTCAGACGTCCGATTTTGCCGCCGGTGGCCTGGGCCTTAACTTCGTAAGTACCCATGATCTTGGCTTGGGCGGAAATGGTCATAAATAAACAGGCCGTCAAAAGTGACAATGGCTTAAACATAGGAATCCTTTTCGCAGAGTATTCAGCAGTTTTGCTTTGCAATGCGCACGCCATATCCACTTAAACTAAATCGTACAGCGCTACTTTTATTTTGACGAACTGTTAGACAGTGACGGTTCAAGCCCTGCTTGGTGGTTTCGGTCTATTGATTCAACGGCGTGAGCAAAGTATGCTGTCGTACTGATCCTCTTCAGAGCCGGTTCCTACCGATACGCACATTTTTTATAAAGATTCAGTTGAAATTCTGTCCAGCCTTTCGAGCACACTTTTGTCATCATTATGTAATATATAGCAATCTGCCTCTGATCCGTTAGGAGGAGTGCAAACAAATGCATACACATTTATTATTCCTTCTGACGTAAAATTGCCGCTAGAATCAAATGCATTAACTTCTATTATTTTATTTCTATATTTGTCTACTAATAAATTAATTTCTGACGAGCTTTGAGCTTTTAAAATTTTTCTATAAACTTTTGGCTCTGAATCAGCCAAAACTGCAAATTTATAAAAGCTATCCCTAAAAAGCAGACGACCAGATCCGTAAATCACTGACATAGTTTGTGTTAAAATAAGCTGTCTTAATCTTTCTCTGGCAACCCCTTCCTCATTATTGACTGATCTATAAAAGTCAAATTTTAATTTATATTCGTATATTTTAGTGTTGTCGGCGAATTGAAGTAAATTACTTGTTTTTACTTTGTAAACAACATCGCCTGTATATTTATAAATATCAGTATTTTCTTCTAAACTCAAACCCTGACTAGAATTGTTTTCTTTAGTCAGAGTTGGAGTCGTACAGGTTGCATAAGCTACATGAAAGTCAGATTGATTAAGAGTATGGTCTGCATTTTTGTATCTAAAACTAAACCAACTGTTTGAGCTTTCGCCGTAACTGATTTCATATTCACACAATTTTTTATACTCATTTAATAAGTTCCTTTCTTCAACTATACCAAAGTGTTCAGTATTTGCAAATATAGGTAAACTAGCGCTAAAAATTTCTTTACTAAAATTAATTGCAAACTCCTGATTGCTAATTACTTTAACTTCAGCAGTCTTAGTTAGCTCAAGATTAGACCTGTTTTCTTGAGCCTGAGCGGTATTGGCAGCTAAACCTATCTGCATAGCTAAAGCCAACATTAAAATTTTTTTTGTTCGTAAATTTGATTTCATTTTCTTATTCCTTTTTATTTTTTTGTCTAAATTTCGGGGTAGGGTGGATCGTATGGATCGATTGGAGGAGTTATATATTCCTGTCGGAAGACGCAGCGAACCGCAAAAAGCTTGCTTTTGGGAAGGATGACGTAATCAGCACCGAAACCCCAAGAGTTATTGAAGCCATAGGCTATGCCTTCATCATCTGGAGGATAGATGGTCGAAGTCCAAAACAAGGTTTTAGATAAATCTGGCAGCACATCTGTCTGGCCATTCGCTACCTTCACACTATAGCCACGAACAGTGCCATAACCCAAGTATTTAGTAAGTCGCTCATACTGGTTTGATGTCGGTAAGAAGGCGCCAATACTGCGGCAATAACTAACGGCCTCATCTCGAGTTTTATAGGATTTGGCAACGCTGCCCCAAACTGTGCCCCAGGGATCTTTATAGGCCTCACCAAGTGCTGGTATTGAAGTGTTGCGTGTGAACACTACGCCTATAATCGAAACTCTTTGCAAAGGTGCTGGCTCCAAAATTAGCAACAGTGCATTGGCCTGAGCGATAACAGCCTTACATTCTTCTGGCGAATTACAAATTGGTGCCGCGTAGGCGCTGCTTACTGCAGCAGCCAAGCT
>JANPAD010000396.1:0-7440 GCA_031429735.1 Bdellovibrio sp.
ATCCGACCGAAGTTTTGATGCGCGTCGGCATAAACAACCGCGGCGAGCTCCGCTACAACAATTTCGAGGTCTCTGTCGATCATTCTCCGGAAAAACAAAATACCGTGCAACAAATACACATTGCAGTTGATGCCATCGCAAGTCTTATGGCGGACTATTTTGATAACGAAGAAAATCACGAAATGCCGCTGGCGTGGGTTGAATACCCATTTGATGATCAAAAAATCTGGCTGCAGTATTCAAGCGTTAATCCTGATCTTGAAGCTGAAGCGAATAAACTTCTAGGCTTAGATGAAGCCGCCCTTATTAACGAAGACGAATCAATCGACGCTGAATTAGCCAATCTTGAAGAATCTGATTTCGAAGAAGTTGACATTCCTAATGTTGATGGCGATGACGTCTCCGGAGCAGAGGACGTCGAAATTGATGAAGATGAAGACATTGACACTTCCCGTCCGAAAATTTTCAGAGTCCCGACCGACAATCCGAATGACTCTCTGAAGAAGAAGAAAAAAGAAGACATGCACTAAGGCTTTATGCCACAATTCTGAAATCAAATAGCAAAGGATTGCGCACATGTTTTCAGTTCAAAAAACTGTCTTGGTTTTTCTCGCATTTTTTTTATCATCTCAAATTTCACTAGCCACACCTAAAAAGAAAACGACACCTATCGCGAATAAAAGCCCAAGTGTTCAGATTTCGCCGAGCGGCCCCGTTGAAACGGCCGAACAGGTTCAGGTCGTTTTTTCTGATGCTATGATTGAGCTTGGTCAAAGCGGCAACGAAGCGCCGGTCGAATCAAACTGTTTTCTGACAACCGGCAAATCCGGCTCAGGCTATTGGACTAACGAAAAAACTTGGGTGTACACTTTCAATAGCCCACCGGCTCCGAACACAACCTGTACAATCACTGTTAAAACAGATCTGAAAACGCTGGATAATAGAGACGTTAAATCAAAGCAGGTCAGCTTCAAGACACTCAATGCGCAAATCGTAGCCGCGTTTCCAAGACGCTACGAGAATATCGACAGCAATCAGTATTTCGTACTCTTCTTGAACGGCGAACCGGACTTGAAATGGGTTGAGCAAAACGTTTATTTCACGACCTCTTCTTTAGGTGATCATGTTGCGGCGCAAATTCTTTCTGAAGATGAAAAAAACAAAGTGATCAAAGAGCTCAAAGAAAACAAAACTGCTTTTGCACGTTTTGAAGACTACGAAGAATCAGAAATCGCCGAAGGAAAAACTGATGCTGACAAGATGGATCCGAAACGTATTATCGTATTGAAAGCGCGTCAGGCTTTTGCAAGAGGCTCCGGCGTTTCACTTCATTGGCTGAAAGATTTTGATTACACCGTGACGAAGGTTTTCAATGTTGAATTCAGCTGCGCTCGTGAAACGGCGGCATCGGCCTGTATTCCGTTAAACGACATGAATCTGCTTTTCACCGATCAAATCGCGGGTGTCGACGCCCAGAAAGTATATCTGCAATTGGCCGACGGTACCAAAATCAAACCCATGCCGAACCCTTCAGGGCTTAAGTCCGGCGTGAGATCCGTCACGTTCAAGGCGCCCTTCATGCCGAACGCAAAGTACACTGTTGTACTTAAAAATATCAAAAGTCTGGACGGCGAAAAGCTCGTGAACGAAAACGCATTTCCGTTAAACGTCAGCACCACCGGGCTTCCGTCACTGCTGAAAGTCGACCGCACATTCGGTGTTATTGAATCTTCAAACCCGGTTTTGCCCGTCACTTTACGACAAATTGAAAACCCCGTTCCGGGCTCTGAAAAGAGTGTCACGTTTCAAAGTGCCACCCAAGTACTGGACTACCGTAGCGTTTCTCAGACCATTCAATTGTTAAAGGCCGTCACGCAAGCCAGACCTGAAAAACCGATGCAAGACCTGAAAAATTTTAAAACTTCACGTCTGAATTTTCCCATAAAACTTAAAAACGATAAAACTGAAGTTATCGGTATTCCGCTTAAGGGTAATGGGCTGCATTTTGTTGAGCTGCAATCTGAAATTCTCGGCGGCAAACTGGTTTACGAACCGAAGCCGAACCAAAAATATTATGTCCGCTCACTTGCCCTCGTCACTGATCTGAACATAACGGTCAAATTCTCTAAGTCAGAAGTATTGGCGTGGGTTACCTCTTTGCAAAGCGGTCAACCGGTCAAAGATGCGACTGTCACATTATTTGACCACGAAGCCCATCAAATTAAAGAAATGAAAACCGATGACAAAGGCGTGGCTAACTTTCAGATATCTGATTCAGAAAGGGACACTCTTTCAAAGCAGACTCCGGGTTCGTACGGCATGTACAATTCAGGCTTTTTTACGTTTGCCCGCTTGAAAGATGATTTCAGTTTCGTTTGGTCTAAAGACAGCGAAGGGCTTGAATCTTACCGTTTCAACTTGTCGCTGCCTTATCGAGACCCTGAATTTATTTATCACGCCATTCTCGAAAGAAATTTGCTGCGTCCCAAGGAAGTTTTACGTGCGAAGCTCATTTACCGAAAAGTTGAAAAAGTCGGTCTTTCAATTCCCAAACTGACCCTTCCGAAACAGGTTCAGCTGAAAAGCTCACTCTACAGCCAAAAGACATTGGTTCCGGTTAAATGGGATAAAACAAACGGCACCGGCACAATTGAATGGGCCATTCCTGAAGAGGCGCAAGTCGGAGATTACACCATTTCATTTCCGGATGTTCAAAAAGATAACGAAACTGACACCGGCAGTGAAGATGCCGAAGTCGACACCTCGTCATCTTCAAAAGTTCCGCACTTCGGTACCTTCACGGTTGAAGATTTCAAAATCCCGAATATCTCAACCGAACTCCGTGCTGAAAAAACACCGTGGATTCAACGCGAAGACCCTCAGGTTGAATTCAGCGCACGTTACCTAAGCGGCGGAGCCGCCGCAGGATTGCCGGTGAAAGTTCGTTACAGCGTCGAAAAAAGCGGAGCTAATGTGAGTAACCCCGACTACTCAGAATTCGTCTGGCGGGACGGAACGGTCGAAGAAGGTATTCGTAAAACCAACTCCGAAACTAACCGCAATAATCAGCCTAAAATCAATCAACTTGATCTTAAACTCGATAAATTCGGTCTGACAAAATTTAATCTGAAAGGTCTTAATTACACAGCCGATGCGCAAACGGCTGTGGTGAGCGTCGAATATAAAGACGCCAACGGTGAAATTAAAACGATGACTCGCGCTTACCCGCTTTTGAGCTCAGACCAACACGTGGGCGTTCGGGCTAAATCGTGGTACCAGACAGCGCAATCATTCGAATACGAAGCCGCAGTTCTGGATATCAATGAAAAGCCGCTCGCAAATCAGTCGGTTACACTCGCCCTCTACAAAGTGGACAATTATTCAACTCGTAAAAAAATCTTAGGTGGATTTTACACGTACGAAAGCTACACCGAAGTGCAAAAGGTCAAAGATCTCTGTACAGAACAGACCAATACCGAAGGAAAAATTTCGTGCAAAGGTTCGGACACTTCGTTAAGCGGCGAATACTTTATCGTTGCTCGTCATAAAGATTCACGCGGCCGAATGATCAGCAGTCGTATTTCGAATTACCTCAGTGGTAAAAGTGACTTCTGGTACGGCGGCTCGGACAGTGACCGTATGGATCTCATTCCGTTTAAAAAATCATACGAACCCGGTGAAGAAGCTGAATTTCAGGTCCGCGGCCCTATCAGTGAAGGGCAATTGCTTGTGACTGTTGAACGCGGTGGAATTCTGCAAAGCTTTGTTAAAAACTTTAGCCAGAAAGACCCGGTTGTTCGCCTTAAAATTCTTGCTGACTGGGCGCCGAACGTTGTTGTTTCAGCCGTCCTTTTGCGAGGCCGGATTGAAGGCAAAGTCACCGGCCTACTCGACCTCGGAAAGCCTTCTCTCAAAATGGGTATGAGTTCGATTAAGGTCGGAATAAAACGCCATATCCTGAATGTCAAAGTGACAACTGCAAAAACCGAATACAAACCGCGAGAATCCGTCAGTGCGAACGTTATGATTACGGACTCTGAAGGAAAACCGGTTAACGGAGAAATCGCCGTAGCTGCAATCGACGAAGGTCTCTTAGCTTTGAAATCAAATTCGACCTGGAATTTAATTGATGTCATGTTACCGCTTCGGGCTCACTCGGTGAATACGGCCTACATGATGTCGCAGGTGATCGGCAAACGAACGATGGGCCTTAAAGCTGTTCCCTCTGGTGGAGACGGCAGCGGCGCTGCAGTTCGTGAACTTTTCGAATCCTCGCTTTACTGGAATCCGCGTCTGACCGTTAAAAACGGCGTAGCCAAATTCAGTTTCAAAGCCAATGACTCGCTGACCTCTTTTAAAATTGTGGCCATTGCCCAGTCCGGAGCCGATCGCTTCGGCACGGGCTCATCGCAAATTCGTATCAATAAAGAAATTCAGACTTACCCCGCATTGGCTTTAGCCGTTCGCGGAGGCGATCAGTATCTTGCGCGCTTCAACGTGCGTAACACCAAAGATAAAGACACACAGCTTGAAGCGCAGCTCAAACTCAATGGCGTGGCTCTCGAAACGAAAAAAATCGAGTTAGCCGCAGGTCAGGCTCAAGAATTATCTTGGCCGGTTCAGGCCGACGATCATCAAACCGAACAAAAAATTGAACTCACTGTCCTTGAAAATGGCCAAGTCGCAGACACCCTCAAATTCAAACAGCCGATTCAGGCCGTTTGGCCGATGAGAAGTGTCGGCAATAGTTTCTCGCAAGAAGCTTCCGTATCTGTGCCTATCGTACGCCCTGATTCGGCTCATAAATCCGAATTGCAACTGACAGCTATCCCGACTTTGGCCTCGACCTTACCAGGTGTAAAAAAATTCTGGGATAACTACGCGTACGACTGTTTCGAACAACGTCTTTCGCGCGCAGTTTCGACCAATTCTGAAAATCTTTTCAAAGACCTGATGAAAGTTTCAGAGTCTTACCTTGATTCGGACGGTTTGATTAAGTTCTACCCCGGTTCTCGTTACGGCAGTGTGTTCTTGACTAATTATGTACTGCAAATCACACATTACAAAGGGTGGGATCTCAACGAAGGGTTTCGTAAAAAAAGTCTTGAAGGTTTAAACCGCTTTTTTAACGGAACTCTGATCGCGCAAGATTTTTATAACAAGACTTACCTGGAAATGATTCGTATTGAAACTCTCGATACGATGATGCGCTACGGACTAGGCAGCCCCGAAGCCTTCACCACGCTGAAATACAAGCTTGAAATGCTCCCCAACTATTACCTGGCTCACTTAATTTCTATTCTGAAACAGCGTCAAGATATCCCGAAGCACGCCGACCTTTTAAACCAGGCTTTACAACTGGTACGAAGCCGCACCGTTATGTCTTCAACCCGTTTAACGTTAAAAGACTCGGTGGCGCAAGATTACTGGGGCATGTACATCTTCGAAGACGTTTCGTTTTCGAAGATATTGCTCGGTGTACTTGATACCGGCGAGTTTAAAGCTGACGCCGGCCGATTTATTTTATCTTACCTTGAGTTTGCTAAAAACGGATCATGGTACAACACAATGGCCAATGCCTGGGCGAACGTAACCCTTGAAGATTACAAAAAAGTTTTTGAAAAAACACCGGTCAACGGAACTCTTAAATGGGGTCTCGAAGGTCAGGAACTCAAAACAGATAAAATTCAGAATGAGCGCCGCGAAATCATATTACCTTACGAAGGTCACCAAAAAGCGGTCAGCCAATTCAGCGGCGACGGAAAACCTTGGATTAATGTCATGGTGACGGCTAACCCCGCGCTAACCGAAGACCGCATGCACGGGATCGATATTCAAAAAACCTGGAAGCCGGTTGACGTTAAAGACGTTGCTAAAAAAACGGCCGGCGATGTCTGGGAAATCACGCTCACCGTCAAATCCAAGTCTGAATTTCAGTGGCTGGCTATTCGCGACCCGTTGCCTCCGGGCGCCATGGTTATTTCAGAAGATAACATTCCGCTGTCGGCAAAGAAAGCCCTCGAATATCAGATTTATGAAAACTGGTTCTACGGAGAGGCCAAAGTTTATAAATATCAAATCCGTCTTAATCAATCGGGTTCTTATATTTTGCCGTCAACCCGCGCTGAAGCGATGTACGATACCGATCTTTACGGTGAAAAGCTGAATGAAAAAATCGTTATCGAAAACTAAAATTATTCTAGCCATTGCCGCAGTAGCCCTAACCGGGCTTGCGGCGGCGTGGTTGAGTCAGGCTTACAGTCAGATTCCGACGTACGCTCAGTATCGCGCCAGTTTCAAGCTTTCGAGCAGTTTTCTTTACGCCCAAGATGGACGCCTGTTGAATACCACCCGACTTGGTTTTAATAAAAAAAATCTGGTCTGGACACCCTTTGATCAAATCAATCCCCAGCTCATCGCAACACTTATTCAAAAAGAAGATAAACGTTTTTACAGCCATCCGGGTGTTGATTTGATCGCACTGGCAAATGCGGTTCGTTCTAACTTAACAGACTCATCAGAACGCGGGGCTTCAACCATTACCATGCAGTTGCAGAAACAGCTTTTGCATATTAATAGCCGCAGCTACGCCGGAAAGATCAAACAGATTTTTTCAGCGCTTTTGACCGAATTGAATTGGTCAAAAGAAAATATTCTGGAAGCTTATCTCAACACGGTTTATTTGCACGGCGAAATACAAGGCCTCGGCACGACCAGCCTTGTTTTGTTTAATAAAGCTCCGACTTTTCTAACGGCCGACGAACAAATGCAAATTCTCCAGCTCATCAGAAAACCTAATTCGCTTTTGTCGCAGAAATTGAAAAATTTTGAAACGCAATCCGTTCACATGGCCGACCATTATCATCTTTTCAGTCTCGCGAAGCCCGGCTTTAATCCCCGCTCAACAATTGATTATGACCTTCAAAAAACTGCGATCGAAAGTGTGCAGCGGCATTTGCAAAATTTGTCAGAACGTAATGTGCACGACGCTGCAGTTTTGGTTTTAAACAATAAAACCGGTGAAGTCCTTACGTACGTCGGCAACTCAGGCCCGCAGTTCAGCCAGGCTCCTTATGTCGACTTGGTTCAGGCGCCGCGACAAATCGGTTCAACAATTAAACCTTTTTTGTATGCCACGGCTTTCGAAAAAAATCTGATGACTCTCGGTTCGTGGATTGAAGATTCACCGGTCGATATTATTTTCGAAAACGGCACTTACACCCCGAAAAATCACGATCAAAAGTTTCATGGCTGGGTTCACCCTTCACAGGCTTTGGGTTCTTCGCTGAATGTACCTGCGGTTAAGACCGTTCAGTTGGTCGGAATTGCTGACTTTTGGAACGCACTGAAAGATTCAGGTTTTCGGCTGGATCACGAACCGGATTTTTACGGCCCCTCATTGGCACTTGGCACCCTCGACGCAAGCCTTTGGGATCTGAC
>JANPAD010000397.1:0-3930 GCA_031429735.1 Bdellovibrio sp.
GAATTGCACTTAACTGAATTCCCGACTCTTTAAATAATGATTTCAGGTCCGAATCTGAGGACTTGAGCATCGCCAACAGGAAATGCTCTGTCGAGACCAGCTCATCGGCATTCTGTTTGGATTCCTGCGCCGAACTGTCGAATATTTTCTGCAACCGGTTGCTTGCGTAAACTTGGCTTGGTGCTGAACCCAGCTTGGGAAATTTCTGAAGCCTCAGGTTCACGACAGCTAAAATATTTTTCGGTTTAATCTGGATTTCTTCGAGCAACCGTCCAACGATGCCCCCGTCCTGCTCAATCAGCTCAAACAAGAGATGCTCCGGCTCAACAACCGAGTTTTTCATGTTTTCAGCCAGCGTCGCTGCAGTTTGCATGGCTTCTTGGCTTTTACGGGTCATTTTGTTCATGTCAGCACTCATAAAATCGAAAATCTCCTACAACTAAAGATGAGTTTCATATAGGATTTGTCAATGCAACCGACCCCAGTTAAAAGCCCAAAACGAATAGGTTCATCTATACGAAAAGATGCTATCCAGCCATCCGCCTACATGCAGTATAAGCTTCCGTGGTCCTGTGAAGACTGCAATCATTTTTCACCCGTAAACGAGACCTGCACTTTCGGTATGCCGACCGAATCCCATCTGCGCCGCAATCAAATTTCATCCTACGAACGTTCAGGAAAAGTAGCCCTTTGTCGTCTTCAAGAAATTGACTAACCGAGACTCGACTGACGAATTAGGACGTGACGTGGGTCTTGTAGACCTCGACATTTTCACGACTGAAGATTGATCTAGATTTCACTATTTACATCTGAAAAACGCATTTTCTATTCTTACATCCTGTCAAGAATGGCTCTCAGCCTTACGATCAGTTAATTACAAACATGACCATAGGGCAAGGTTGCCCGTGCAATGTTTTAACTAAAGCTAAAGGAGGACCAAAGATTTTTTAAGGACGATTCGCGATAAGCGAAATTTAAGGATGAACAAATTTTTTGGAACTAAATTAGGGTCGGCTCGGACGCCATACCCAAGTAACTCACGGAGGAAATATATATGAAGACTTATAGTTAATAATTAATAAATGGAGTTTTAAATGGGAATGCGTATTACAACAAACGTGGCTGCGATCAATGCACAGAGGCAATTGACCAACAGTCAGAGAAATATACAAAATTCAATGGCACAACTTTCAAGCGGTTACCGCATCAATAGATCGGCTGATGATGCCGCGGGACTGGCTATTTCAGAAAACATGAAAGCCCAGCTTCGCTCTATGGCTCAGGCAAAACGGAATGCAAACGATGGTATCTCGTTGGTTTCAACCGCAGAGGGAGCGCTTGGCGAGATTTCAAATCTTTCGACTCGAATGCGCGAGCTCGCCGTTCAAGCTTCGTCTGACACGGTCGGTGAACGCGAACGCGGTTTTATCAACCTTGAAGTTCAGCAGCTCAAAGAGGAAGTTAACCGCATCGCGGTGACTTCAAAGTGGAATTCGGTCCCTCTTTTGGATGGTACGACCCCGCTATTTGATATCCAAGTCGGAGGCAACAATACTTCTGACGACCGGATCGTTTACGATGCTTCGCAGAACGTGGCCACTTTAGAGGGTCTTGGCCTAGCCGAGCTCGACTTTTCGACTAAAGAAGGTGCCCGTGCTGCGATTACGTCTCTGGATTCATCGCAAGACTCAGTCAGTGGAATGCGCGCCAATATCGGCGCGATTCAGAACCGCTTGCAATCCACGATCGATACTCTGTCGATTACGGAAGAGAATATGGCCGCGGCCAACTCACGAATCCGTGATACGGACGTCGCTCAGGCCTCTTCAGAAATGGCCCGTAACACGGTCATGCTTCAGGCCGGTACCGCAACATTGGCACAGGCCAATCAAGCCAGCCTTCTTGCACTCAAATTGATCGGCTCATAGCCCTATAAGGACCGAATCTTGCTCAAAATGACTACACCCCGAACATCAAAATTCGGGGTTTTTTATTTTTCGCAGGACGCCAATCTTCAAGACTTAGTTAGGGACCGCATAAATTTAACTTACCATATCAAGTCTTGTCTTAGACTTGCCGACAATTTCAAAGCTCGTTACTCTGATCAAGTCTAAAAAGAGGTGATTTATGGCTAAGAAAACTAAAAAAACAAAAAGTGCAAAAAAGGCAGCTCCGAAAAAAGCTGCGAAATCAAAGGCGAAAAAAGCGGCTCCTAAAAAGAAAGTCGCCCCAAAAGCTAAGGCAAAAAAGGCTGCTCCGAAAAAAGCTGTCAAAGCTCCAGCGAAGAAAGCCGTTAAAAAGGCCGCTCCTAAAAAAGTAGCTAAAAAGGCTGCGAAACCGGCACCAGCTCCGAAAGCTCAAGCGAAAAAAGTTGAAAAAAAGCCGGCTCCTAAAAAGGCCGGCAAAGCTGAAGCGGTGAATACATCGAAAATGACTCAAACTTCGATGATTGACGACATCGCATCCGAATTTGATGACGAAGCCGAACTCGATTCAATTGTAGGTGTGGATGATGAAGATGCTCTTTCAAACGCTGAACCTTTAGAAGAAGACGCTGAAGCTGAAGAAGAGGGCGCTTCATTTGAAGATTTAGAAGATGAAGACGGCGACGACGACGATATGGAAGACGACATGGAAGATGACATGGCGGCCAAAAAAGTTAAAGAAGAGGAAGATGAAGACGACGAAGGCTACTTCTAGTTTTCTACGATTTTGAATTTCTAAAAAAGAAAAGCCGGAGGACCTCCTCCGGCTTTTTTCTATTTTGGTCTATCAACGTGTCTGTATTCAAAATAGCTTCAGCGGTGTTCGATCAACGTGTCTGTATTAACCGCCTATTTAAAATCAATCGGTACTACTCTTTAGCAGGCTTCGTGTGCACAGCGTATTTTTCGAACTCGCCGTACTCATGAAGTTTATTGTAAAGCGTTTTGATGGTGATACCCAAACCTTGAGCGGCTTGTGTTTTGTTACCACCGTAGTGAGCTAGTGCTTTCAAGATGTAACGCTTTTCAAGTTCGTACAAAGGAACTGAGGCGTCAAAATCAAGAGTGTTATCTGTAGTTTCAGGGTTACGAATTGTTTCTGGCAAATCATTGACCATGATAGTGTGACCTTCGGATAAAATCTGAAGACGTTCACATGAGTTTTGCAACTCACGGATGTTTCCCGGCCATTCATACTGAACAAGGACTTTCATCGCTTCTTCATCAATCGTTTTCACACGGCTGTTATAAGAGTTCAAATTAGAGCTGAGGAAGTAATTTACAAGTAACGGAATATCTTCTTTACGGCGACGAAGCGGTGGAGCGCTGATCACGATTGTGTTAATTCGATAGAAGAGGTCTTCACGGAACTGACCGCGCACGACTTCTTGATCTAACTCACGGTTTGTTGCACATACCAAGCGGATATCCACTTTAATGGGATCTTTACCGCCAACACGAAAAATTTCGCCTTCTTGAACGAAACGTAAAAGTTTCGCCTGGATTGAAAGTGGCAACTCGCCGATTTCATCGAGGAATAAAGTACCGCCGTTGGCAGCTTCAGCTAAACCGATTTTTTTATTGTAAGCGCCGGTGAACGAACCTTTTTCATGACCGAAAAGTTCTGACTCAAGCAATGTTTCACGTAAAGCACCGCAGTTGATCGCCACGAAAGGTTTGTTTTTACGGTTTGATTTTTCGTGGATCGCGCGGGCAATCAGCTCTTTACCTGTGCCCGACTCGCCCATCACCAGAACGCTAGCGTGCGAAGGAGATACGCGTTCGATCATTTTCATCAACTGAACCATCACGTCAGACTTGTATACGATGGTCTTAGTTTCTGCTACTTTTTGAGGCGCGCTCCAAGCAGGTTGGCTTTGACCTTGGGCGAGGGATGTAGGTAAGTGAGGGAGGCTCGGTGCATTTGATTCAGACATGAAGTCCA
>JANPAD010000398.1:0-2589 GCA_031429735.1 Bdellovibrio sp.
AATCAATATCAATATTTGAACCTGCATTTTTTGATGCATTTAAACGAATGCTGCTAACGAGAGAAATAGGTCCGCTGCTGCGATCAAAATAATAAAAGTGGCTTGAATAGCGTTGATCGGGCTCATAGTTTGTGACTGTCGAATACTCTTCACGTGGCTGAATAATAAGAGGGCAGGGTGTTGATCCGTTTGAAACAAGTTTGACGGCAAAGGGAACCCACGTCATTGAAACGCCGCTGGTGTAGGCCGTATCGCCGGCTAACTGCTGGGCTTCATCGGTGCTCAGAGTACTACTGATCGTATTGGTTGTGCTACTTACGGCTGCGGGGAATGTTCCACTGAATACAGTTTTCAACCGATCATAAAAGCGCACTGAACTGCGAAACGGATAAATCGATTTTCCCATGCCGATACCTGCCGGGTCTTTTTCAAACGCTTTCCAAATTTGTGAAAAGTAATTTGTATTAACGCAGTTCGAATTAGCAGTGCATGTGTTTGTATTTTTAAAAAGACTTCGCGAAACGGAGACCTCGCGAAAATGTCCTTCGCCCGGATATGTCGCCGAATTGACTTTATCGTAATAGTAGCCACCACCGAGGCTTTCCGGATTGTTGCCTGCTTTACTCAGGTTTATTCGGATCAATTCAGAGCCGGTTGTCGTTGCGCCGTCAACGTAGCCGCCGGTATCAAGATAATAGAGCCAACTGTCATAGCTGGCCATTGTTGTGACAAGGTCCGGATTGATAAGCGAAAGATTGTTTCGGATCATGTGCGTGCCGAAGAAATTTCCCCAGCCTTCTGACCAAGCCAGGCGTGGATCAATTCTGAATTGACCAAAGTGAATTCCGCCCTGAGAATCTAATTTACCACAGACGTCTTCAACGCGATGACCGATTTCGTGAATGATAACGGTATCATCGAAGTGATCGGTATCAGCACTGGTTATGTTGCCGAGCTTACCACCGTTAATATAAAGCTCACTATAGCCGCGTAACTAGAACGAAACAGTACTGAGGCTCGACGGATCTTCATCCGGATAAATCAATTGGGCTGGATTAAATCCTTGGGTCCAAAACACATCCAGTTTTGGGTTTAAACAAGACAAGTCACTTGAGACCGCTGTGTTCTGGCCTAAGTAATCGTAGGTGACTGCAATATCATTATAAATATTAAATGCACCACCGGCTACCGTACTGGATTCGCTTTCACGAGCGTAGGCCGTCATTGAAGTTGAATAAGTGCCGACACCTGAAGTGGTTATTGATGAAGAGATACTATGGACACTGTTCGAGCAGGCATTTTTGACTGCAGCATAAAGTTTAAAAGCCGGTTTGCCCATAGCGACAGACACGTTGTGATTGCTGCGCGCTAACACTTCGACTCTGTAAGTGCCAGCAGTGCCCGGAATCTGAAGATTTGAAGTTCCATTTAATGCTTTCAGTGCGCCATTGGCGTCCGTCTTTCCACATTGAACGACATTGTTTGAACCATCCAAAACGCGCACCTCGGCGTATTTAATCGGAAGAGCGGTCGAGATCGGGGCACCCAGTGTGAGGGAGGTGATGACAGGGCCGATATTATTGATTTTAACTGTGCGTTTAAAAAACCTAGCAGTTCCCGACACGACCGATGGAGAAGTGTAAATAGTCGACGTCGTACACTCACTCACTTCAGATCCGTTTGACAGGCCGGCACTCGTACAAAAATCGACCGGGGCAGATACGGTTTCGTCCGGCGGTTGTTGGCACGAAGCTAACAGTGAACCCAAAAACATAAAGCCGAAAAAATGAAGGCGAAGTGGTTTATTCATTAAAAGTGTATCCTACTGGTTAGCCTTGAGGCGTTCGACGTTTTGCACTGTGTTTTCGAAAGTATCTTCAAGATCTGAAGCAATCATCGCGTCACCATAAAGCTTTTGTTCAGCCCGTTCGCCAGTAACTTCAAACCCGATTTGATGATTTGATTCTTGGCCGAAACCCTTCACACGCAGGGTGATGAATTGCGGCTCTCCTTTTACAAGGTGACTGAGCTGACCGGTTAAGGCACCTTCAGTGATGCTGACACCTTCGCCGAGTTTCCATTTGTAATTCAAAGCCGCCGAATATGAAAAAGGCATGGTCACGTAAGCTTTGATTTCAACATCTTCGTTATGAGTTTTAACTTGGTCATATTTAAGCTCAATTTGAATAATGCGCGTGGCGACACCTTTGCTGGTAAAAATCGACTGCAAAATAATTGATTTTGGCCGCGATGAGTGAATAGTTTTATGATAAACGGCATAGCTGACCGAGCCCGTAACCACCAGCAATGACAAGCAGATTAAAACTTTGTTTTTTACGGAGGTGGTTATGGATCTGGACATAGCGTATCTCCATTTTGGTCCGTCAAAGTGTATTGATAATCAGTTGAACTGCTAAGTGATTTAGCTGGCGTGTAGGCGCGGATATTCAAAAGATAATATTGAGTGTGATCTAAATCCAAAAGGCCGCGAATGGTTTTAGTCGTGAGACTTAAACCTGAACGACGGTCACTTTTAACAACGTCTTCGTTGGTGCCGCGACTTGGGGTGTAGGCTGTGCAAACACCCGA
>JANPAD010000399.1:0-9129 GCA_031429735.1 Bdellovibrio sp.
CAATGTTCGCATTTATGTACTCGCCCCGCCCTTTCACTAAAGCGGCCAGTTTTGAAGATCAAGTCGCTGAAGAGGTTAAAAACCGTCGCTTGAATGAACTGTTTGATGTTCATGAAAAACTGGCTTTTGATATTGTCAAAAAATACGAAAACCAGGTTTTGATGGTGCTGGTTGAAAAAATCAACGAACAAGGCAATGCCCAGGGTCGTAGTACGCAAAATAAACTGGTTTACTTTGTCGGCAGCGAAAGTCTGGTCGGGCAAACGGTGCCGGTTCGTATCACGAAGGCCACACCGAATGTTTTCCGTGGAGAATTGGTGCAATGACTTCTAAAAACAAAGTGATCACGCCTGAAGTAAAACTTCATACGGATATTTTATTTTCTAAACCGCAAGATGAGCGCGTCGATTTCGCTGAAAAAGACTTAGTCGAGTTGTTCCCGTACGGCTTGTCGCTTTCAAATGATACCACTCGTCCGTTTATGATTCTGAAAGATAAAGCACAAGAGCTGGTGTTGCCAGTGCCGATCAATCAACTTGAGGCTGGCGTGACGCTGACCCAGTCGGCGCATTTAAGCGCGCCGGTTACGCTTCATAAGTTTTCTGAAAGCCTTTTGAAAAGTCTTGATATCAAACTTGAGCGTTGTGTCTTTGTCGAAATCAAGGGCGTGCATCAGTACGTGCGCTTGTATATGTCAGGTCATCCGCAGTATCACAGTATGAAGTTTCGTGCTGACGAAGTGATGAGTCTTTGTATTCATTTGAAGGTTTCGATCTTCGCGACGAAGAACATCATCAACCGATCTAAAGAAATGAGTGCTGAGATGGTTGCTCTGGCTGAAACGGCGCAAAATAGTCCGATGTCACTTGTTAAAACTCACCAGTATTTAATGTAGACGAAGAAGCTAAAATGGGAATCATCACAGCACGCGGATTTACCCCGCAAATTGAAGAAGATGTTTTCATAGCCGAAGGAGCACAGGTGATCGGCGATGTCCGGATCGGTCGTGGGTCTTCGGTTTGGTTTAATACCACGCTGCGCGGGGACGTTATGCCGATTCACATAGGTAATGAAACAAACATTCAGGATGGATCAGTTTTGCACGGGACCTACGGCAAATTTGCCTGTGAAGTGGGCGATCGAGTGACAATCGGTCACACCGTGGTTCTTCATGGCTGCAAAATAGGCAATACTTGTTTAATCGGTATGGGCTCAATCGTGATGGACGGCGCTGAAATCGGCGAGCGTTCGGTGGTCGGTGCCGGCAGCCTTGTCACCGAGGGTAAAAAATTTCCACCGGGCTCGCTCATCGTCGGCCGACCGGCTGTCTTGAGGCGCCCATTAAACGAAGACGAACTTAAATTTTTGGAGCAGTCAGCCGACAATTATTTGCTCTATAAAACCTGGTACAAAACGCCTTAAATAGGCTACACTTTTCTTATAGTTTTTATGTCAATATGAAGAGGGGTTTTTATGTCGCAACAACAGACGTTTCAGCTTGCATTAACTTTCGACGATATTCTTCTTGTTCCGCAATATTCAGAAATAGTTCCGACCGAAGTTGTTCCAAGAACGTTCTTCGCGAAGAATCTTTATCTGAATTCACCGATCGTGTCGGCCGCGATGGACACCGTCACCGAACATAAAATTGCCCGAATTCTTTCGCAAAATGGCGGTCTTGGTTTTATCCATAAAAATATGTCGATCGAAGATCAGGCGTTTCAAGTTGAAAAAGTTAAAAAATATGAAAGCGGTATGATTCAGGACCCGATTACCTTATCGCCTGATCATTACGTTAGTGAAGCGCTTCAAGAGATGAGCCGCTACTCAATTAGCGGTGTGCCCATCACGGTGCAAGGTAAATTAGTCGGCATATTAACGAATCGTGATCTGCGTTTTGAAACGAACATCAACCAACCTATTCGTAATTTAATGACGAAAGAAAACCTGGTGACGGCTCCCGAAGGCACCACGCTAGACCAAGCTAAACAAATTCTGCAAAAACACCGCATTGAAAAATTACCGGTTGTAGATAACGAAGGCCGTTTAAAAGGTTTGATCACGATCAAAGATATCGAAAAATCTGAAGCTTATCCGCAAGCGACGAAAGATTCTCGAGGTCGTCTGGTTGCCGGTGCTGCGGTTGGCGTAAGTGCCGACGCGACAGACCGTGTTGATGCGCTGGTTGGAGCGGGCGTCGATGTACTTTGTATCGATACAGCTCACGGCCATTCAAAAAATGTAATGGCCATGGTGGCTTATGCGCATAAAAAATATCCCGATGTTATTTTAGTTGCGGGTAATGTCGTAACCGCTGATGGCACTGAAGAGTTAATTAAGCAAGGTGCTGATGTTGTAAAAGTGGGTGTAGGCCCGGGCAGTATCTGTACGACACGTGTTGTGGCGGGTGTTGGTGTTCCGCAAATTACAGCGGTTATGGAATGTTCAGCTGCCGCACGTAAATATCAACGAACAATTATCGCCGATGGTGGTATTAAGTACTCGGGCGATATTACGAAAGCGTTAGCACTCGGTGCAAACACGGTGATGATCGGTAACTTGTTGGCGGGAGCCGAAGAAGCTCCCGGCGAAACAATTTTATATCAAGGCCGCACGTACAAAATGTACCGTGGTATGGGTTCGTTGGGTGCTATGGCGAAGGGGTCGAAAGACCGTTACGGTCAGATGGAAACGAACGACCTCGATAAGTTGGTTCCGGAAGGCATTGAAGGACGTGTACCGTATAAAGGTAATGCCAGTGGAATCATTCATCAATTAATCGGCGGGTTGAAATCCGGAATGGGTTACATCGGCGCACGTAATATTGATGAACTTCAAAAGAAAGCACGCTTCGTTCAAATCACCGGTCAAGGTTTAAGAGAATCACATGTGCATGACGTGAGCATCACAAAAGAAGCTCCTAACTATCGTTTAGAATCGTAGATCATCGAAAGGATCTTGTTTTGAAAAAAGGATTTTTAATTCTCGATTTCGGTTCTCAAGTGACGATGCTGATTGCGCGTCGTCTGCGTGAACTGGGTTATTATTCTGAAATTAAGGCTTACAACGAGCCGCTTGATAAAATTACTGATTTTAAGCCGGATGGAATTATCCTAAGTGGTGGACCTAATTCAGTATATGACGAAAACAGTCCGCGCCGTGATGTGAACGAACTTTTGAAAGTCGCGCCGGTTTTAGGTATTTGTTACGGGATGCAGTTACTGGCTCATCAGTTGGGCGGCACAGTTGAGCCGGGTAAAACCCGCGAATACGGTCTGACCAATGTTGAATGGGACACCGGCGTTCATCATGAACACGATATGAAGTGGCCGGCGAGGCATAAAATCTGGATGAGCCATGGTGATGTGGTGACGAAAATTCCGACGGACAGCCGCGTGTTATTGCGTACTTCAGATCATATTGCCGGATTTATTTCGCCTCATTTCATGGGTTTGCAATACCATCCTGAAGTTTCGCATTCAGAATACGGCACAGAGTTTTTAAGCTATTTTGCAAAATGGTGTAAGGCCGAAGCTTCATGGAAGCACGGGCAAATTCTTAAGACCGCTGAAGAGTACGTCAAGACAGCCGTGGGACCGAAAGCTCATGTTCTGTGCGCTCTAAGCGGCGGAGTCGATTCGTCAGTCGTGGCGACGCTTTTAACAAAGGTCCTGGGTGCAGAACGTGTTCACTGTGTTTTTGTTAATAATGGGCTACTTCGTTTAAATGAATTCGATCAGGTGATGACGGCCTATAAAAAAATCGGTCTGAACGTGGTCGGCGTTGATGCTGAAAATCGTTTCATGACGGGACTTAAAGGTTTATCTGACCCTGAATTAAAACGTAAAATGATCGGCAAACTGTTCATTGAAATCTTTGAAGAGACCATCAATAAAGAATTGATCGCGCACAAAGATCACATCGGTTTCTTAGCTCAAGGGACTTTGTACCCTGATGTGATTGAAAGCGTTTCTTCAGTTGGTGGCAGCGTCACCATTAAATCGCATCACAATGTGGGCGGCTTACCTGAAAAAATGAAACTAAAACTGGTTGAGCCCGTGCGTTTATTATTTAAAGATGAAGTGCGCAGACTCGGCGTTGATTTAGGTTTGGCTGAAGAGTTTATTATGCGACATCCTTTCCCCGGACCGGGTCTAGCGATTCGCGTCTTAGGAGAAGTGACGAAAGAGAAGCTTGAAGTCATTCGGAAAGCCGATGACATTTTCATCCGCGCCTTACGCGATGAAAAACTCTACAAGCACATCTGGCAAGCGTTCTGTGTATTGCTTCCGGTTCAATCGGTCGGAGTACAGGGTGACGGGCGTACTTACGAAAACGTTTTGGCGTTGCGTGCAGTCACTTCAAAAGACGGCATGACAGCCGATTGGTACGATTTCGACGCAAGCTTTTTACGTAAAGTTTCAAATTCAATTACCAATCAGGTTCGTGGGATAAATCGCATTGTTTACGATGTGACGAGCAAGCCGCCAGCAACAATTGAGTGGGAGTAGTTCGACGATGAGTTTTGTTCATTTGCACACCCATTCTGAGTATTCGCTTCTTGAGGCGAGTTGCCGAATTAAAGCCATCGCTAAAAAGGCGGCTGAATACGGTATGCCGGCTGCTGCATTAACTGATAACGGCAACATGTTCGGTGCAATTGAATTTTACTTTGCCTGCCAGGACAAAGGCGTCAAGCCGATTATCGGTTTTGATGCTTATGTTGCACCAGCCTCGCGTCACGAAAAAAAGCAGGACCAAAGTCAGCGTTACTCGGAGTTGGCGTTAGGGCCGCGTCGGTTGGTTTTGCTGGCCGAAGACTTTAAAGGTTACCAAAACTTATGTCAGTTGAGCTCGATCGGTTACCAAGAGGGTTTTTACTACAAACCGCGTATCGATAACGAAGTGCTGAAGCGGTATAATTCAAACCTGATCTGCCTGACCGGCGGTTTGCGTGGTGAATTAGCTGACACGTTCTTGAAAGACGGGCCTGATGCCGCTTTAAAGCGTCTACGTGAATTGAAAGAAATTTTCGGAGACCGTTTGTATCTTGAAATGTGTCGTACGAAACCCGAATGGAACGATATCAATGCATTTATTCTAGAAGCTTCTAAAATTATCGGAGCGCCGGTTGTGGCGACGAATGATGTTCATTACTTAACGGCTGACGATCAAATTGCTCAGGAAGTTTTGGTTTGTATCGGGACTAATAAGGCTCTGGCTGATGAGACCCGGTATAAATTAGGTGCCGATTTCTATTTTAAATCCCCTGAAAAGATGCAGACTCTTTTTAAAGATGTTCCGCAAGCGATTCAAAGCACTTTGGATATTGCAGATCGCTGCAATGTAAAATTTAAGTTAAAAGATGACAAAGGTAAGGCCATCTATCACTTGCCAAGTTTTCCGACCACGGAAGGCCGTACCGTTTTTGAAGAGATTGCATTTCGTTCGCAAGAAGGTTTGCAAAAGCGTTTCGAAGAGATGCGCGCATTCGGCACTGATGTCACAGAGGAAAAGCAAAAAGAGTATCAAGATCGGTTGAAGTTCGAATTAGGCGTTATTGACCGCATGGGTTTCAACGGTTATTTCTTGATCGTCCAAGACTTTATTAACTGGGCGAAGAATAATGATATTCCGGTCGGCCCTGGTCGGGGTTCGGGTGCGGGTTCATTAGTTGCGTTCAGTCTGCGTATTACCGATCTTGATCCGCTGCCGTATTTTTTGCTTTTCGAACGTTTCTTGAATCCTGAACGGGTATCGATGCCCGATTTCGATATCGACTTCTGTCAAGATCGCCGTCAGGAAGTGATTCAATACGTAACACAAAAATACGGTTCAGCCTCAGTTTCACAAATTATTACCTACGGAAAATTACAAACCCGTGCCGCTTTGAAAGACGTAGGCCGTGTTTTAGGTATGACGTTTCCTGAAGTGGACGCTGTTTCTAAATTGATTCCCGATAAGTTGGGCGTGACTTTAACGCAGTCACTTGAAATGGAGCCTGCAATTCGCGA
This sequence comes from Bdellovibrio sp., assembly GCA_031429735.1. Classification (GTDB taxonomy): domain Bacteria; phylum Bdellovibrionota; class Bdellovibrionia; order Bdellovibrionales; family Bdellovibrionaceae; genus Pseudobdellovibrio. Next base: position 6,015 of record JANPAD010000399.1, read on the forward strand.
AATGATGGAGCTCAACCCAACGGTTGATACTCTGGTTAACTTGGCGTTGAAGGTCGAAGGCATGGTTCGTCATGCGGGTATTCATGCCGCGGGCGTTATTATTGCCGATGGCGATTTAAGAGACGTTGCTCCTATGTTCCGCGGTGCAGATGACGAAAATGTCGTGCAATACGACATGAAACATTCCGAAAAAATCGGTTTGATTAAATTCGACTTCTTGGGTTTGAAAACTCTGACTCATATCAATCAGGCTCTAAAAATCGTTGAAAAAAACCGCGGCATTCATGTGCGCGAAAAAGATATCAACATTAACGATCCGAAAATCTACGAATTACTTTCACGTGGCGATACCGCCGGCGTTTTTCAGTTCGAAGGCGAAGGCATTACTGACGCTACTCGAAAAATTAAACCTTCAAGCTTTGCGGACGTCACAGCGATTACCTCATTGTACCGTCCGGGCCCAATGGCGAACATTCCGGATTTTACAGCACGTAAGCATGGAGAAAGCCCGGTTGAATACCTGTTGCCTGATACGAAAAAGGTGCTCGAAGAAACCTACGGTATCATGGTTTATCAAGAGCAGGTTATGGGCATTGCCTCGATCATTTCTGGTTACTCATTGGGCGAAGCGGATATGCTTCGCCGTGCGATGGGTAAGAAAATTAAAGAAGAGATGGATCAGCATCGCGTGCGCTTTATCAAAGGGGCGACCGAGCGCGGTCATGATCAGAAAAAATCTGAGGAACTCTTCGAGCTCATGTACAAGTTCGCCGATTACGGTTTCAATAAATCGCATGCGGCGGCTTACTCGGTTATTACAGCCCAAACGGCGTGGGTGAAACATTATTACCCGGCTGAATTTTTTGCGGCCTTATTGTCAACCGAGCTTGGCGACACGGATAAAGTTGTTAAATACGTTAAAGATGCACAAAAACGCGGTCTTTACGTTAAACCGCCGCACGTGAATTTTTCTGACTATCTTTTTACTGCGAACGGCGACGAAATTTATTTCGGTTTGGGTGGTATTAAAGGTGTCGGTCAGGCCGCTGTTGAAGCCATTCTTGAGGCCCGCGAAAAAGCTGAAAACAATACGTTCAAAACAATTGAAGAGTTTTTTAATTTAGTTGATCTACGCCGTGTAAATAAAAAAGTAATCGAAAACATGATAAAAGCCGGAGCGTTTGATCAATTCGGTTACCATCGTGCGCAGCTCATGACCGGCTACCCGCAGTTTTTAGATCGCGCTGTCGAGTCGCAAAAAGATAAAGAATCAGGTCAGGTTTCTCTTTTTGAAATGTCGACGCCCGAAGAGGCTAAAGTTACTTTACCGAATGTAGCTGTTTGGACTCGTATACAGTCACTCAGTAATGAAAAAGAAGTTTTAGGTTTTTATTTGAGCGATCATCCATTACGTGGCTTTGAGAATTTTTCGAAAGTTTGGTCGACCGCGAGTGTGGCTGAATTACCGAGCTATTTTGCTAAGGTCAACGCCGGGAACGAAGGTAAGCCGGTCGTCAAACCGAAGTGGGGTGAGCCGCGCAACAAAACCCGTGTCGTCTTGGCCGGCCTGATTGCAGAGTACCGCGAACTGATTACTAAAAAGGGAACCCGCATGGCCTTCGGGCGAGTTGAAGACCTGAGCGGCTCGGTTGAATTAGTTATTTTTCCGGACACCTATGCCAAGTTTGCTCATTTGCTGAAGGAAGAAAAACCAATTCTCGTCGGCGGCGGTCTTGAAGTTGAAGAGGGGAACCCGAAGATTATTGTCGATAGCTTTGCCTTGTTCGACGAAGTCTTGAAGAAAACCAAAAAAATTTCAATGAGGCTGGATAAAATTCCGCATGAAGATTTTGAAAAACTCAGCTCGCTGATCGATAACAACAAAGGCAGCACCGACGTACGTCTGGTTATGACCGTAGATGGTGATAGCATCGAGTTGATGTCGGAAGAGCCCAGACAGGTTCAAATCTCTGATCATTTTTTCGAAGAAATTCACCAGCTCTTTGGTCGTACGGACTTTATTGAAGTTAATAGTTAGTATACGATTAAGGGTGAATGTAATCTAAGGAGTTCACGATGCTACGATACGCCTTATATTCAGTGATGATTCTGGCTCTATTTTCATGCACGATTGAAACCAAACGCGGCGAGCCCGAAGTCGTACCGGCGCCGCAAGCTGAGGCGCCTCCTCCGCCGCTCGCAGCGAAGGGCCTCAAAAAAACAATAACCGATCAGGATTTAAAAAAGCGAGACGACGATGCTGAACTTAAAAAACGGGTCGTCATTTTACCTATCATAGACAAAAAAAACATACGTTCGGAAGCTATTCTGACCGCGGCAGCGAACGCCTTTATGGATTCGTTAAATCAAACCGGTGAATTGATTGCGATTGATTCGAAAGTTTTGAAAATCGATCTCAAAAAGTACATCAAGAATACAACGTACGATATGAAGGCGATTGCACAAGATGCCGCTAAGGTAGGAGTAAGCGCACTACTTGAACCCCGTATTGTGGATATGCGCTTTCAAAATGAAGATCCGAACTTAGTTGATAATTCAAGCTCGCTTAAGTCTCGCCCATTGATTTTTGAGGTGGTCGTTCAGGCCCGCCTGGTCAGTACGCATACTGATAAAGAGCTTTTCAATACGGTTAAGACTGTGACCATCGATGATTCCTCATCTTCAGTTGCTGAAAACATCACCTCGGATAATATTTTTAGTAAAAACTCAGAGCTGACAGAGCTTCTAATTAAAGACGCTTTTATGGATTTCCGGACCAAATTGGTCGAGTCCTTGAAGCAAATTACCTGGGAAGGTCGTATTGCCGCGTTGAACGGCGATAAAATCTACCTCAATGTAGGGCGTATTTCAGGAGTTCAGGTCGGTGATATTTTAAAAGTGGTTGAAGACGGAAATGAGATTTACGATACCGAGCTGGGGTATCACGTCGGCCAAGTGCAGGGCCGTGTTAAAGGAACGCTTGAAGTGGTCAGTTTTTTTGGACAAGACGGCTCAGTTGGTGTAATTCATTCTGGTGCAGGATTTAAAGAAAACGACCGAATTGAAGTTTACCAATAGCCGCTTGCAGTTGCCGACCTCTTCAAGGGCTTCTATC
>JANPAD010000400.1:0-3623 GCA_031429735.1 Bdellovibrio sp.
CCAAACGTGCGTGCACTCGCGATTTCTCGCGCAAAGGTTTGTTCGTTCACTTCAAAATCGAAGCTTTGAGCACCAATAGCCGGATGAGTAAAATCGATACCGACCGTTAAACGCAACCCGTGATAGGGCAATACGTAAGCCGACTTATCACCTTCGACGTAAGCGATAGGTTCAGTGATATAACAGTACTTGCGGGGCTCATCGAGTTCGATCATTTCACCGCTGATCAACGCTTTCATGAAAGCAATAGCGCTACCGTCAACGATCGGAATTTCAGGCCCATCAAGTTCAATATAAATATTATCAATCCGCAAAGCCGACAAAGCTGAAACACAGTGTTCAATGGTCGAAACTGAAAATACAGGTCCGCCAATTGTGGTTTGGTAGCTGACCGCCTGAACATTGACGGCAGAAACTTTAATAAACGGATGTCCGGGCAAATCCGCACGAATAAAATAAACGCCGGTGTTGGCCGGCGCCGGTTTAAAGCGCAGCTTCGTCATTTCACCGGAGTGAATGCCCACACCTTCAACTTCAACCGTTTTGCGGATGGTCTTCTGAAAAAACATCTACTCGACCACCAAATTCATTTGTTTTGAAAATTGAGTCAGTATGCGGCCACGCGAAGTTTTTTGGATAAAGCCTTCTTGAATCAAGAACGGTTCATAGACTTCTTCGAGAGTTTCACTTTCTTCACCCAACGCAGCTGACAGGGTTTCGATGCCCACCGGTCCGCCATCATATTTTTCAGCCATGATTTTTAAAATCCTACGATCCATTTCATCAAGGCCGTTTTTATCAACACCCAACTGATCCAGAGCGTACACGGTAATATCGTTTGTAATGCGTCCGTCACCTTTGACATCGGCATAGTCACGCACGCGTTTTAATAAACGATTAGCCACACGCGGAGTACCGCGAGCCCGACGAGCTACCTCGGCCGCAGCTTCATTTTCAAGTTCTAATTTTAAAATTCCTGCCGAGCGCTCTATGATCAGTTTAAGAGCGTCGCGGTCATAAAACTGCAGCCGTTCTTGAATGCCGAAACGGTCGCGAAACGGATTATCTAAAAGACCGGCGCGAGTTGTGGCGCCGATCAACGTGAACGGCACAAGTTGAAATTTCATCGACTGCGTGCCAAGGCCTTCACCGGTGACGATATCAATGTAGTAATCTTCCATGGCCGTATACAAATACTCTTCAATCACGCGTGGAAGCCGGTGAATTTCATCTATGAATAAAACTGAGAATGGCTTGAGGCTGGTTAGAATGGCCGCCAAGTCGCCTTTTTTATCAATGGCCGGTGCCGAGGTGATTTTAATATCCACAGCTAATTCATGGGCCACAATCTGCGCCAAAGTTGTTTTACCCAAACCCGGAGGACCGAACAAAAGCGTATGATCCAGCGGTTCGCCGCGTTTTTTTGCCGCTTGGACAAACACACGCAACTTATCTTTAACTTCTTTTTGGCCCGGAAATTCTTCAAATGATTGCGGACGGAGTTTGTTTTCCCACTTCAGATCCAGCTCTTGCATTTCGCTTTGAATAACTCGGTTCACGGTATCTGCCTTGATAATTGTCGTAAGCCTTCGCGCACGCCCTCTTCAATGGTGGCTGTCCCGCCCAGAGTTGCGACAAACTGATCTACATTTTGTGATTTAAAGCCTAAATTAACTAAAGCCGAAGAAATCTGCCGATGCGATTCAGTTAGTTTCGAACCGCCTTTTTGTTTGCCGTCAACGCGCACAAGTTTTCCTTGTAAAGTCAGAATAATTTGTTCAGCGGTTTTTTTGCCGACCTTCGGTAATGATGAAAGTGCTTTAGCGTCGCTGGCTTCAATCCATTCCTGAATAATCGAAAGATGAGCACCCGACATAACTGATAGTGCAGACTTCGGCCCCACACCGTTCACTTTAAGCAACTGCTGGAAAAATTCTTTTTCAGGTTTCGTTAAGAAACCAAAAAGTTGAAAGGCGTCTTCTCGCACGTGCGAATAAATCCAGACTTTCATAGGTTGCCCCAGTAAAACCTGAACGTCGGTCAAAGTTTGGTTCGTCGCCGAGATATCGTAACCGACACCGTTCACATTCAGAATGAAAGCTTCAGGGCCGGCATCAAATACGATTCCTTCTAAAAACCCGATCATGCAGACACCTGTCGCTGTTTCATTTTGATCACGCGAAGCTGTGTCGCGTGAAAACAGGCCATAGCCAAGGCATCAGATGCGTCCAACGACTTGATAGGCGGCAGTTTCAGCATATTGCAAACAATCAGTCGCACGTGTTCTTTTTCGGCCGCACCGTTGCCGGTAATACCTTTTTTTACGGCACGTGTGGCGTACTCATGCACTTCACATTTTGCCAAAAGAGATTCATAAATAACCACGCCGCGGGCATGACCCAGCTTAAACGCACTGTCGGCGTTTTTGCCGAGAAATATTTTTTCAAGAGACATATGATCGGGTTTGAATTTTTCAAATAATTCGCGGACCCCGCGGCCAACTAGCTCAAGACGTTCGCTAAGCGGTACGTCCGCATCAAATTTCAGAACGCCGAAATCAATGGGACGCATCTCGCCGTTTTGCACGGAAAGAACAGCATAACCTAAAAAACGTGATCCGGGATCGATTCCTAAAATAACCATAACTTTATTGAACTAGACCCTTTTCTTTCGGTCAATATAATGAGAGCATTTGACTCAAGTATGTCACAAGATAATGAAACTTTGCAGCTCCAAAAAGAATTGCAACAAAATCCCCGCTCTGTCCAGTTTACCAAACTGGCTGAAATTTATTTGTCGCGTGACATGGTTGAAGAAGCCTTTGCCTTGGTCAAACAAAGCCTGAAATTTCACCCGCGCTCGGTCAGCGGACTGATTCTTTTAGGACGCATCAATAAGCTCAAAAAACAGTATTTTGAGTCCTTAGCCCCTCTGATCGAGGCTTCAAAACTGGCGCACGACAACTGGCGGGCCTGGCTTGAATTAGCCGAAAGTTATGTCGAACTAAAAAACGGTAAACAAGCACTGACTTCGTTCAAACGCGTGCTTCTTTTTAACCCGAGTCACCCGATGGCCCGCCGAGCCGTCGCCAAGCTTGAACTTTTGACGGCCGATGAGTACGAAGACGATCTGTTTCAGATGCAAAAGCTGCCGGACGCGCAACTTCAAGCTCCCCAACAACCGCAAAAAGCCGGCGAATGGAAAGCGGCCGATGCTGGGCTCAAGCGAATGATGTCATTTGTCGACGCGCTGATTGTCCGTCACGATCTCGAAAAAGCGACCAATTTGCTCAATGACTGCTCAGCGCAGTATGGATCTCATCCTGAAATCGAGTCTCGTCGTCTGAAACTTTCGGTTTTCGAAACTCCTGATTATATTCAGCCCAAACATGTAGCAGCAAATTCCCAGGCCCGTAAACTTTTGGTTCACGAAAAAAAGATCGCAGCGCTCAAATTGTTGCTACGCAGAATTGAAGCCAAAAAAAGCGATTTCTTGTCGACTTAAATCTGATCATTTACACTGTTAATTCAAATATTTGGAGTCATTATGTACGAAACATCGGATTTTAAAAAAGGTCTTAAACTTATGGTCGATGGTCAGCCTTATGTGATCGTTGATTTTCA
>JANPAD010000401.1:0-7157 GCA_031429735.1 Bdellovibrio sp.
TCTACTTTCGCATGTCCTCGTTGCCGATGAAAATCAGGCCGAGATCGTTCTCAAGTTGCTCAAGAAGCAAAAATTTTCAGAAGTAGCAAAAGAGTATTCATCGGCCTATTTAGGTAGCGCCGGCGACGCTTTCGGTTGGATCGAAAAAGGCTACCTGCTGGAGCTGGATAAAGCTTTTAAGCTACCTGTGGGGGCCATTTTTGGACCCGTTAAAATGTCGGATGGTCTGCATATTTTTAAAGTTAACGAGAGAAAAAATTATAAAATAAAGACTTATGCGGAAGTAAAACCTGAAGTTATTAACGAGGTTACAACGCTGCGCGAACAGGCTCGTTTCAGTGCATGGCTCGAAGAGCAATTTAAAAGATATTCGATCAAAAAAAATAAAGCTGTGCTAGATTCAATCAAGGTCGAAACCCAGTAGGACACCATGGTTTATTTTAAAATTATACTCTCTTTATTAATTATTTCATCAGCAGCTTTTTCTAAAGAGCTTGTTGACCGAATTGTGGCAACAGTCAGCAGCGAGGTTGTTCTTCAGTCAGAATTAGATCGATTTTCAGATCGTATCGATAAGCTCGGATCAATCGATGAAACACTCTTGTTTGGCGAAAGAGCTGCCTCGCTCAAAAATAGCCGAACTTCTCAGCTTGAGTTTTTAGTCCGCGAAAAAATTTTAGAAAGCGAAATTAAACGTCTTGGTCTTAGTATTTCAGATTCACAGGTTGAAGGCGAAATGACCCAGATGGCTAAACGAGGCAACATGAACTTTAATGATTTCACAAGCTATCTTGTGCAGCAGGGATACACAGTAGAAGAATATAAAAAAATACTTCGTAATCGTATCGAACGACAAAGTTTTTTTGAGCGTGAAATTATAAGCAAGCTGCGCATTACCGACGACGATGCCCTAAGTGTTTATCAAAATCAAAATCCGAACAGCCGTAACAGTGTTTCTGAATTCAAAATTGCGCAAATTTTCTTTTCCGCTAAAAAAGGGGGAGAAGAGCAAGCTTTGGCGCGCGCAACTGCCGCTTACGAACGCTTCCGCTCCGGCGATTCCTTTGAAACCTTGGCCAATCAACTGGATGAAACACCGGGTGCAAATAAAGACGGAGTGCTGGGCGCTTTTAAAACCGGGGAATTTATTCCTGAAATTGAAAAGGAAATTGTCCGATTAAATGATGGCCAAGTCTCGCGAATCACTCAGGGACCGAACGGATTTCATATCGTCAAGGTGCTATCAAAAAAATCAATTCTGGATCCTCAATTCGTTAAAGTAAAAGAATCAATTAAATCAAACTTAGTTCAACAAAACTTCGAGCGTCAGCTTAAAAACTGGTTTGAACTTAAAAAAATAGATCTCGATATAAAAGTATATGACAAGGCTCCTTAGTTCTCTCAATAAAATCGCACTGACTTGTGGAGACACAGATGGCGTCGGGCTTGAGGTCGCGGCCAAAGCTCTCGTGCATTTGGCATCAGATATTTCAGATAAAAAGGTAGTATTTTTTCTATTTCGATCTGCAGCTGCTGAAAAGAAACAGAAATATCTTTTGAAACAGCTTGATAGCAAATTCGTCCGGCTTACATTTTCTTCTCTTCAACAGTCTTTACTTTTTTTAAGCACATTGCAAAATCGCAGTCAATTGCCCCAAAAATTTTTGATTGATTTAAGTCTGAATGCCTCGCCAGCAGAATGGGTTTTAGAAGCGAGCCTTGGCTGCCAGAACCGTTTGCTTGATTCGTTGGTGACTGGGCCTCTTTCTAAAAAGTTGACTGTCAAACTCAAAGGACGGCCTATCGGTCATACCGGTATTTTTCGACAACTTTACCCGAAAAACGAATTGCACATGGCGTTTATCGGATCCGATTTTAATGTTATTTTAGCGACCGATCACATCGCATTGATTGACGTCGAAAAAAGTTTGTCCTTAAGTAAATTTAAGGCGGCCATAGCCGCTTCTGAACAACTTCGGGGCCTTTTAAAAAGTAATAAGAAAATTGCCGTCGTGGGTTTAAACCCGCACGCAGGCGAAGACGGCTTGATTGGTCATTTCGAGAAAAAAATGAGCCCTCACCTTAATAATCTGAAGTTCGACGGATTCTTGTCGCCGGACGCTGCGTTTTTAAAAAAGAACTTAAATAGATACAGTTTGTTTTTGGCGCTCTACCACGATCAAGGGCTAATCCCTTTCAAAATGCACCATGGACAGGATTCCGGCGTTCATGTGACTATGGGACTACCTTTTGTAAGAACCAGTGTAGATCACGGCACGGCGACTGATATTTTTAATAAGAACCTCGCTAATCCGCAATCCATGATTGAAGCCATCTTGCTTAATTTAAAACTTTTAGGAGTCCGTAATGTTTGAGCCGGTCATTTTTAGAGAATATGATATTCGTGGCGTTTATAACCAACAATTCGATAACGATTTTGCTTATGAGCTAGGACGCAGTTTCGGTACCTACGTCTTTTCTAAAACCGGAAAGAAAAATCCTAGGTTCTCGATCGGTTACGATGCCCGCAACTCTTCTTTAGCGCTTGTTGAAAGACTCGCACAGGGCATGAAAGAAACTGGCGCGGATGTTCTAATTCTGGGGCTAGTAACAACGCCTGTTTGTTATTATTCGACATTCCAGCTGGATTTAGACGGCGCTATCATGGTGACGGGCAGCCATAATCCGTCTGAATACAACGGTTTCAAAGTTTCTGTGGGTAAAACTACAATTCACGGAGAAGAAATTCAAAACCTTAAAAAAGTAATGCAGGCTGCAAACTATATAACGGGTGCTGGAAGCGTAAAAAATTACGATATCCATGACGAGTATCTGGAGCGCTATAAAAAAGAATTCGGCGGTATGAAGCCAGTTAAAGTTGTGCTTGATTGCGGTAACGGCGCGGCTGGCAGCATCGTTCGTCGTCTTTACGCAGTGGCGGGTCAAAGCCCTGAAATTTTATTTGAACAACCGGATGGAAATTTTCCAAATCATCATCCGGATCCTACGGTCGAAAAGAACCTTGTGGCGTTAGCTAAAAAGGTTGTTGAAACCGGAGCAGTTTGCGGAATTGGTTTTGACGGCGATGCTGATCGTATCGGTGTGGTCGATCACACTGGTAAAATGATTTACGGCGATGAATTGATGACTATTTATGCCCGCGCCGTTTTATCGGACAACAAAGGCGCTCCTATTGTAGGCGATGTTAAGTGTTCAGATCGCATGTATCACGATATAAAGAATAATGGTGGTATCCCGGTCATGTGGAAAACGGGCCACAGCTTAATTAAAGAAAAAGTTAAAAGTGACAAGGCACCATTTGGTGGTGAAATGAGCGGTCATATTTTCTTCGCGGATCGTAATTACGGTTATGATGATGCTCCGTACGCCGGCCTTCGTCTTTGCGAAATTCTTTCTAAAACTGGCAAATCTATTACGCAGCTTTTGGAAGGGTTGCCGCCGGCCTTCAATACACCCGAAATCCGTATTGATACGACCGAAGAGAAAAAAGTTTTGATTGTTGAAAAAGTTAAAGAAAAATTCATGAGCGAAAAAGACAGCGGAGCCGAAGTAAACCTGATTGATGGTATCCGTATCAGCTTTTCTGACGGTTGGGCTTTAGCTCGTGCTTCAAACACACAACCGGTTTTGGTTGTGCGTTTTGAATCAACCTCTGAAGCTGGGCTCAAGCGAATCGAAGATTCTGTCATGAGTGTTGTGAACAAGTATCTTTAGTTCAATGAACAGGTTACAGGTTCATTTTTAAATACTTTCTTAACTTCGTAACCTTCTTTGTAGGTTACGATTTGATAGATGCCTTTTACTGTTTCTCGGCCGGCAAAAAGCTCACCCATATGATATGCTCCTGAAATTTTGAGAACCGGTGCATAGCCCGAGCCTGAAAATTCTGGATCTTTTTCATTTGGATCTGCATTCGTTAAACCATAAATCGCAAAATCACAATTCGAGTCGTTGGTTTGTCTGCAGTTTCTCAGCGCGTAGTCAAAAACCCAAGCCGTTTTACTGCTTTTGTTTTGTTCAGGTTCGATCATATAGGGAGCCCAGCTGCGAATAGAAGTGTTTTCGTTCACCTGGTATATTCCGACTTCAATTTTTTCGTTCGGTAACTTATCAAGTGTGCAGGTCAATTTTTTCGTACCTAAAAATACATCTAGAACTTTATGAGAGTCTGCTACTCCCGATCCATCATTCGGATCCGGTTCAATACTTCGTCTTGGGTTGATCGACAAAATTTCCGAAACACTCAGAATATAGACGCCTAATTGATTTGTGCTTTTTTCACTTAAAAATTCTTTTGATAGTACTCCAGCAACAATTTTTCTTACCCATGTTGATGTTTCATCTTTAATTAAAACGCGATGATTTTTGTAAATAGCCTCGTGTAAAATAAGTCCGGCCTTGTCTGTGTTGCTCAGTTTGTTGTAAATTTCCATATCAACATACAGTTTATAGGCATTGTCGTCATAAATGGCCGTTGTCTCGAGCTCGCAGTTTTTTCCTGAAGACAAAAATACAGGTTTAACGTCAGTTACCAGGGGTAACCGCGTGCCGGCTTTTAAGGAGACCCAATCTCGTTTAACCAAATTCAAGGCACGCTGGATATCTGCGGGAATTTCCGGTCGGTTTTTGTCAACTATCGTTTCGCCGACTCTTTTTGATCTTTCAGTAAATGCAAATCGGATACGATCCATCGGTTCAAGACTGTCATCGCGGTAGATCTCAATCGGCTTAACGGGATCATTCTCTGCTTCAAATAAATCATACAGCTTGGCAGTTTCTACGGCTCCTGCCTCGTCACGACAAACGATTGAAGTGCCGCCTCCGCTCCCGTTACCGCCTTGTTTTGGACCTGCGACAGCAACTGTTGAAAACAGACTCAAAGTGACAAAATACAGTAAAAATAAGCTTTTCATAAATAACTCCTTCGAGGAGACGGCTGCCTAGACTTGATTAGCAACTGCTATGCCCCGTGAACGGTTTTTGTTGTTGTTGAAATCGAATTTAACCCAATGTTTAACGCGCAGCAATATAATTATTATAAATTATATAACTGTTAATTATTTTAAAATAAACTATTTATATGAAAGTTAATGTTTTCAGCTATTTAGCTTATGTCGATTTTATAAAAGAAATGATTAAATCGCATAAATCTGTGTACGGATACAAAGCGGCTCTTGCTGATTCGGCCGTTTGCCAGCGTTCGTATCTGTCGCAAGTTTTAGCTGGTAGCAGTCACCTGACGGTTGAACACGCCGCCAACCTGTCTGATTTCTTCGAATTCAATGATCTTGAACAAGAGTACTTTTTAAATCTCATTTTATTAGCCAGAGCCGCCACTTCTTTAAAACTTAAATCTATTTTAGAAAAAAAAATATTTCAAATGCAACAGGATCAGGAAAATATCCTAAACCGAATTGTAGAAAAAAAGGAAGTTTTAAGCGACGAAGCCGCCGCCATTTTTTATTCAAACTGGTCGTATCTTGCTGTACTTATTGCAACAACGATTGAAGATTTAAGAACTGTAAAAAAATTAGCAGCACGCTTAAATTTGAAAGAAGCTTATATTGAAAAGCTTGTCGAAGACCTGCAACGCTTGGGGCTTTTAAAAAATGTAAGTGGTGCATGGGTCGCAACTAACAACACAATTCATTTGCCTAAAAATTCTCCGTTTAATTCGCTTAATCATACAAATTGGAGACAACTGGCAACGCAAAATTCTTTTATTGATCAACCGGGTTCGGTTCATTACACATCAGTGTGTTCCTTAAGTAAGAACGACGCAGAAAAGATAAAGTCACTGATGCTTCAATTAATTGATGATGGCCGAAAAATTATAAGCCCGTCCAAAGAAGAAGTTCTATATTGTCTTACCTGCGATTGGTTTCAGGTTTAAGACCGTTAAAATAAAAAAAGCCGGTATTCCTACCGGCTTTTTTTTCGTTTCAATTTTAAATTAAAATTAGAAACCGAAGCTTGCTGCCGGGATTTTGATGAAGGCAACCAAGAACGCCAAGATAACCAATGACTCGATCAGAGCCAAAGATAAGATCAGCGGTGTAAACAATTTGTCGCCAGCTGCTGGATTGCGAGCGATACCTTCTAAAGCTGCAGAAGAAGCTTTACCTTGAGCTAAAGTTCCGCCCAATACGGCCATACCGATTGCTAAACCAGCACCGATAGCAACTAAGCCTGCGCTTGCGTTACCAGCTGCTGCTGTTTCTTCAGCGAATGCCGCTGCAGATACCAATGTTGTTACTGCGAATAATAATGCTTTTTTCATAATGTTTTCTCCTTTTATGAATTAATTTAGTGATCTGAGGCTGTTGCAAGAGCCACATAGACCATTGATAACAAAGTAAATACGAAAGCCTGAATCGTCGAAACGAGTAAGCCCATCGCGTAAAACGGAATAGCCGGACCTACCGGAAACAATCCCAGGAAGACTGTTAAGACGGTGTGGTCACCAGTCATAACGTTCGCCAAACGAAGACCCAAAGTCAGCGGGCGAAGAAAGTGAGACAGTAATTCGATGGCCAGCATTAAAGGCGCAAGCCAAATCACCGGACCTAAAAAATGTTTTAGGTAACCCAAACCACCGTGTTTTAAACCGATGAAGTTGTACGCTAAGAAAGAGAAAACACCGAACGCAAAAGTTGTATTAAAATTTTCTGTCGCCGGAGTCATGCCCGGAATCAAACCAATCAAGTTATTGAAAAGAATGTAGGTGAAGATCGCGGTGAAGTAAGGTGCGAACGCACGGCCGTGATGACCGATCACTTGTTCTGATAAACCGCCGATGTATTCAGTGAAAACTTCGAACACACCACGTACAGAGAATCTTCCGGTCGGTATGACCGCGGCCTGTCCTTTTCCTAAACTTAAGCGACCAACAAGACCGATTAATGCAATCAGTGCAGAGGTAACGAAAAGAGTAGCGACGTGTGCGTAGTAGTGACCAACGCCGGGTAATAATTGCGTCCAGTTAAAATGCATAGAACCTCCGTTATATTTTTGTTGATAAACGAGTTTTCAACAAAACAACCAACACTCCGAAAAGAAGCGCTGTTAAACCGACACAAAAAGCCGCCGGGCTTAACCATTTAGATGTAGATAAACTCCACAAAATAAGAGCTAAA
>JANPAD010000402.1:0-6188 GCA_031429735.1 Bdellovibrio sp.
CCCCCCGTCTAAGGTATTCCTCATCCAATACGGGGGCGAGTGATTGGGCGCCAACAAGCAACTGGTCGCTATTCATTGGTGACGGCTGGGCTAGCCCGTCCAGCGGGCCGGGCGGGAAAATGCAGTTGTCGCAGCCGGCGAATAGGTTTTGTCTGTCATGGCCTTAATAAGATATTCAAATAGGGCATGCACCAAGGTACCGCGTTCGCGTGGATCAAGATCAATAGCAATCTGCGCCTCATCACGAAGCCTGAAACCTTTTGATGCCAGTAACTTAAAACTGCAACGGCCGTAGTTTTCGAGATCACTTGCCGAAAGATTTTTAAAGCGTTCCGGCTGCGCGTGAATTTGAATTCCTTTGAGGTCATGTTCAAGACGTGCGACAGACGTGGGACTTGTCACCTTTTGAATGCTTTCGATCGAACTGTACTGAAGCTGCAATTCATCAAGACGCGTTCGCGAAGGCACTGAAGTTTCAGACTGTGGCGAGTTTTCAATAAAAAATAACGACGCGTTCAACGGATCTGCACTGAAGCTTAAGTGCGCCGAAGTAAATAACGTCGACTGCGCGCCCTCTTCGGTCTGCCCGCTGGCCTGCCAGCGTAAGTTGAAGTCGAGAGCATTTTCTTCAGAAACATCGAGACTTAAACCTAAATCATCATTAATTTTTTGCGCGTCGGCCGAATTCATCAGCATGTTGTTTTTACGGTTGAAGAATTCGTCATTCAAACCGATGTAAACCCTATGTTTCAGAGAAAGCATGTGTGCTGACATCAATGGTAAAACATGTAGACCGTCTTCGACCCCACGTTTCAAAATCAATTCTTTACGGCTTAAGCGGCTGTTAAAAAACTGCAACCACTGCGACATTTTGAGCGGCACATCGAGAGATTGCGCCAGAATATCTTTAAAGACGACTTCAAAAAGTTCATCTTTCATATTTGACGCCGGCAGAGTCATCCAAGTTTTAACCAACAGACCCAAAAACTGATCGCGCTCAATTTCGGAGGTCAGATCAATCTTTTTGTAGAAAAGATTTTTAATTTTTGTTTCGCGGCCTAAATCATCTTCATCGTATAGCTGGTAGAACAAGGCTTTGAATTTTTCGAAACGAAATTCGGTATCAGCCTCTTTCGAAAAAAAAGTTTTCTCGAGACTGTCCCATGAAACATCCTGAGAAAGAGATTTCAACCGTGCCGCTAAATTCTGAATGTCGCCAAGACTGTTGAGCTGGGCGACCGTTTCTTTTTTGTAAGGAAGACCTTCTTCTTCAAGATAGGTTTGCAGCACTGGCCAGTACTTTTCAATATCGGCCGCGAGTACCGCCATTTCATTTAGCGGTACGCCCTGATCGGCCCACGTGCGGCACTGACTGACCGCCATTTTAACTTCTCCCAATTGGGTACTTACTCTTTTAAACTGATCTTGTTGTAAACCGGCCGGGGTAACAGGCGACTTAACCGCGCTGATTTGACCGAAGCCTTCATTCACACCATAAACTTTTAATAGAAACGGAAAACGTTCAGCCCACACAGGGTCAGGCGTGACGATGGTCACATCCTGATGTTGCGAAAGAATTTTAAAAAGACCCATTTCAACGGCTGACAGTTCACTGCCCAAATCTACAAACAAAGGACGGTCCCATTTAAAAGCATCAAGATTCACGGACTGCAGATAGGCGGCACTCCACTTTGAATCGATCACGTGATGTGACTGAATAATTGAATTCAGACAGAGATGAGCTAACTGATACCAGCGCTGCCATTTTTTAGTTTTTTGCTGCCGTTTGAAATCTTCTTCAAGCCATTCAGCCATCAGTTCACGGCTTGAAGGGTGAATAAGCAAAGGAGCAAACTCCTGCACCGCTGAAGCTAAAGTTGAAACTTCACTTTCGAGTAAATCGAGTTTAGCGCCGTGCTGTTCAACAAAGCTCTGCACCAAGACACGGATAAAATCACCGCTGACCACTTGAACCGTCGGGTCAAGTCGACGCATCCATAAACGCCAGAAATCACTGATACGCATAATGGCGTCATCGGTAAAGTAACCATGCCGCTCAACGGATTCACTTTGGATTTCTTGTTTTGATTTAAGATCTGACACAAGCCACGTATGCAGCAAAGGATCATATCCTTTTAACGCCTCTTGAATATCGAGTGGATGAGTAACTTTTAGAAATCGCAGCATGCGAAGATTCTAAACTATCTTCGTTGTAGAAGTCTTCGTTTTTTTCCGTTTGACCCGATCAGTTTAAAGCTCTGATCGAAATCCATTTCGAAAGTTAAATTGACGCTATAGCGGTCGCTGCGGGCCTGCCCTGCGTAAGTGCCCATCTCAGTGGCGTACGCAGCGGCATCAAGCGTAAAAAACCAGAAATCAAGGCCAACTCCATAGGTCAGATAGCCCTGACTGACTCCTGCACGCAAATCAAGAGGGCCAATCGCGGCTTCTGTTCCTAAATGCAGCTTTTTTGTCGCGTCTTCTGAGTATTCAGTGGCGAATTTATATTCAATTCCGTGCGAGAATTTAATAAAACCAAGTTCTTGCTGTAAAGATAAACCTAAAATCAAATTTTCTTCTTGGCGCGGTGGATCTGCCGGACCGCTGGTCACATTAAAAGTCGTTTTACCCGCATCTCTCCACACCGCTGCGAACACAGGTTTCATGGTGCCGGGTAATTCTGCTGTAAGTCCGACGTCAAGCGCGTGTCCTACTCCATGATTTTGAAAATTAGCGTTCGCGACATCTTGCACACTTTGTCCGGCTAACGTGCCGATGGCGATCTGCGCATCGCCACCCCAGCGTTTGATATGCCGAACACTGGCTCCGATTGAAACCGAATCACCTAATCCGAGGGCGCCCCCTAAAATATATCCGTAGTCCGATATAAATTTCATATCAAAAGTTGGGTAAGTCGGATCGTTAAACTGCATGTTTGTGTAGTTATTACTGAAAACGCCGAACCCAAGATTCGGCATGACGAAACCCGAACGCGCATCAACATCGGCGGTCAGAATTTTACCGTAAAGCTTATTGAAGTCACTGGCCTGAAAAGTACTGCCTTGAAACTGCGATGAAAAATCGTACGCGTCCTTTGAGACACCGACCTGAGCCTGCGCTACAATAAAATCAAAACCCTGAACCTTGGCCAAGGTCGCCGGATTTAAATAGAGACCTTGGGCTCCGCGCACCTGAGAAATACATACGCCTCCCATCGCCAAACAACGACTCGGAAGACCGGGCTGATAGAGCTCGCCCGCCTTAACAGACACAGACATAAAGAAAATAAAAAAAGTGAATAGCTGTAAAAAAAAATTCATGGACAAGCCACCGGTATCAGAAGCGGATTGGAGCCGTCAGCCGTGCCGACTCCGTACTCAACGGTGTTCAGCAAGTCACGCATAGTATCGCGTAACTGAGTTGTGATCTGTGCGGCATCGGTAATTTTACAGGTCGCAGTAGGTCCGTTAATGGCTTGGATAGCGGCATCGCAAATCGCGGTCGAACTTGTGAATGTACCACTTGAGGAGTTTCCGATTTGGGCCGCGGTCAGAGCAGCAAGATTAGTCGACATATAACCGTAGCCTAAAATAATCTGGTCGACCTCGGCATCTGTAACTGTCACGGTGTCACAGGAAATATTCGGCGCATCTTGGGTGCCGTCGCCTAAGCTCGGTATATCATCGGTTGCGGTTCGGGTTGAGGTGCCCATCAAAACCATACCGACCACAGCTGCAAAGGCGTTCTGATCGGTTGTTCGCGAGGCGTTGGGTCCAATTAAATCAAGTGTCTGAAGCGACATCAAACAGTAATTTGAATTAACAGCAAGCCCGACAAATGGAGCCGCTGCCAGTTGAAAAGCACTGCCCGAACTGGCCGCCGCTAAGGCATCAACATAGTTAACGAAATTTAAGCCGCACTTGCCCGCATAGGCACTGGCCAAAACTTCGCGGGCTTCTGTTTTAAGTTGGCCGTTCGCACTGAGCTGAACGGTTAAAATATTAATGGCGCCGTCGTAGTCTTGCGCATTCACGGCCGTCTTCGCATCAAAAATAAGTGCATCGTCAGAGTTTTTGTCGGCCAATTCACCATAGAGATTGCCGTTACAACCTGCAAACACTCCTATCATGATAAAGACAAAAACGATTTTTTTCATTTACTTCCTAAAAACGTATCGCAAGTTTCGTACTTATACGCCGGTCTTCGCGTGGCGCAGTTTCGGTTCCGATCTCTTCTCCGTAAGAAGCCAATTGCCACACAATATATTCAGAAGCGACTTCCATACCTGCTGTCCAGTACCTTTGATTATAACCTAATCGAAAGAAAAACACATCGCGCGCATTGAACTCAATCCCCGCGTGCACTCTCTTCATTGTATCTGTGTCATTTCGGGAGTTCGTAATATCAGTGTATTCTAAAGTCCACACACTTCTGAACGTATTTGAGTGAATCGGAAAAATCGCTATGGCGGCATCGACACTTTGCTTAACGGCTTGCGGGGTTCCCGATGTCGAAATCCGAAAACTATCATTGGTAAATTTCGTATCACCGATATCATGAACCACAACTCCTAGAGTCGGAATCAACTGCCACGGCGCTTGAATTAACAAACCGCCGTCAATACCGAAACCGCTGCCCGCCGCACCGATCGTTTGCAAATCTGTGGGGCCCGTAGTTGAAAGTGTCGGGTTTAAAACTTCGATGCGGTTGAAGTACCGCCCGACTGCACCTATTTTAATGCGACCATCGAACAAACGCAGATTAATCCCTAAAGCCGCACCGACATCATTCACGTAAGCGGTGTCCATGACGGAAGGATTTGAAGATTTAATTTCAGCGCTGATTTCATTTTTAGCTATAAGACCGAAACCGATATTACGTCTGACGATGGTTGGCGACAATTGACCTTTCAAGCGGTAGTAGGTGTCGGGCTTGCTGGCCAAAGTATCTATCACATCTTTAATATTAATCTGCGAAGGAGTCAGATTCGACGTGCCCTCAAGCTCCGGGTCAAGCAACGTTCCGTAAACTTCACGGATACTGCCCAGATTGGCCGGATTACGCCATAAGGACGTGTCATCGCTGGTTATAGCTACGCTTGCGCCACCCATTGAAAGTGTTCGTGTATTATTATAGAACTCGAGCCACTCGTTCACCGCCCAACTTTTTTGAGCGAAGGTCAGCACAAGTAAACTAAGAATGACACATCTTGCGTCTTTTAAAATCCGTTTCATACTTAACTTATCGGGCTGAAACGCGGAAAACTTGAGTCAACTTGAGACAGCCCCGACGAACATCGAGGCTTTCGAGATGAGGAGAATTTAATGTCACTCCGCTATGGAATAATTCGTCCTTTAATTCTAATTGTGTATTTTTTGGTTGCGATGTTGACGATCCATGATTCTGTGAAGTCACCAATCGACGTCGTTTGCGGACTCAAAGTAAAACTCACTTCCGATGCACCGGCGACTGAATACGGCAAGTTCGGACTAAGTTTGGATTTGCTCAACGACGAAGGCGAATTCACATTCACCACGCTTGCGTTGGTGTTTTTAATCTTAAGTGGAAGAACTTGCGTGGCGATTTCATCGGCCGGCACTTCGCCTAGGTCGATCACATCAGTCTCGCTAAACTCTTCGTACAAACTTGCATCCACAGTAGGGTCGTAAAAACTTTTAGCGTACATTAATTGAATACTCGAGGCCGACGGACCATCAACAGTACAGGTGGCCGCTGCGTAAGTGCCACTTAAAGTGCCGTCAGTGCACATACGAAACTGCTGCTTACATGTTGAACCATAGGGCACCGTGGCTGTTTCATAACCGTAGACCCATGCGCTATTCGCAACAGGTTGACCGTTGAAAGTACAAGCTCGTGGAGCGTTAACGACACATACAGCGGCCGTATAGGAACCGCTCAACACACCATTCGTACACCAACGCGTTTCTTGTTTGCAATAATACGAACTCGCAGGAACCGATGCAGCCTCAAATACTGTGACCGATCCGTTATGCGCGATTGTTTGTCCATTCAGAGTACAAGAAGCCGCAGCGGCAGCGGCGCACGAGGCCGCGCCGAAAGTGCCGCTTAAAGTACCGTTCGTGCAAGTACGATATTCGTTTCGACAAGATTGTCCGTACGGGACCGAGGCCGCTTCCCAAGCTAAAACTTGTGAACCGCTGCCGACG
>JANPAD010000403.1:0-2695 GCA_031429735.1 Bdellovibrio sp.
TTGCGCGTGGCCTCGTAGCGCTTTAACGCAGCGGCGATCCCGTCGTTGTCGATACCTTCCATGCAGCGGCTCAACACCATCGCATCTTCCAGCGCCGACGCCGCGCCTTGCGCCATGTACGGCGTCATCGGGTGACACGCATCGCCCAGCAACACCACGCGTCCCTGCCCCCAACTCGGCAACGGCTCGCGCTCGAACAATGCCCACTTGTGAGCCTCCGTCGCCGCGTTGAGCACCGCCTGCACTTCGGGATGAAAGCCGGCGAAGCCCTTGCGCAACTCGTCCAGATCGCCTTTGGCCGACCATGACTCCGCCGTGCGCCACTCGGCTTTTTCCGGCTGACTGGTGACAAAATAAATTTCATCGCGATCCGCCGTCACCGGATAAATCACCATGTTGTAACCGAGGTTTTCGAGTTCAGTTTTCGTGTAAAGTTTGCCTTTACCGAATTCAGTCATGTTGGCTAACAGCGGAACGCTGATGGCCTTACGCATGGCTTCGAATTCTTTTTCGTCCTGCAGGGCTTCCGGAAAAATCATTTCAGCACCGGCATCGACGTAAGCTTTGGCGCGGTCGATGGCTTTATCTAAGCCCTCACTGGCGCGTGAATCGGTGCGAGCGATGATCAGAAAATTTTCATCAAGCTTTTTACCGCGTACTGCTGCGGTAATTTTACGAATCATCTCTTCCGTTGCTACAACCGATTTGTTATCCAGGTGACCACAGCGTTTCGGGTTCATCTGATCTTCCAGATGGCAACCGGCTAAGCCCATTTCGATAAATTCTTGAATGGTGCGGGTGACGTTCATGGCTTCGCCCCAACCTGTGTCGGCATCAATGATAGCCGGCAAAGACGTGGTACGTGCGATTTGGCGCCCGCGGCTAGCCACTTCAGTTAGTGTCGTCAGACCGATGTCAGGGTAACCTAAGTCATTCGATAGGACAGAGCCCGAGATATAGACTCCGTCGAATCCTTTCTTTTCAATCAACATGCTCACCAACGGAGAGAACGAACCCGGAAATTGCAGAAGTCGTCCGGATTTTAAGGCCTTACGGAATTCTTGACGCTTTTCAGAGGCAGTCTTCGTTGGAAATAACATAATTAGAAAAGTCCTTTTTGGTCGCGTTTATTGCTAGTCAATTTATCGATTGGGATTTGAACATTCAGTTGTTGAAGTTCAGCCGCCGTGAGTTCTGGCAGACGTTCACACAAAGAGATGAAACGGTTACGTTCGTCTTTTGTGATGATGTCAGCTGTTAACGTATCAAACTTACGGATGTAGTCCGCGCGTTTGAACGGTTTAGCACCCGCGGGATGGGCGTTCGCCACACCTAATTCATCCACCAAAGTTGTTCCGTTGTTAAAAGTGATTTCAACGCGGCCGCCGAAACGTTTTTTGTTCGGGTCTTGATCGTGATACGCTTCTGTCCATTTCGTATCTTCAACAGTTGAAATTTTATGCCACAAACGAATTGTGTCTTGGCGGTTCGCACGTTCTGGGGCGTACGAATCAACATGGTGCCAAGTGCCGTCTTGTAAAGCCACTGCGAAGATGTACATGATCGAGTGATCAAGCGTTTCTCGGGAAGCTTTCGGATCCATTTTTTGCGGATCGTTTGCGCCGGTACCGATCACGTAATGTGTATGGTGAGACGTGTGAATGACGATAGACTTAATGTCGTCAAAGTTTGTGACTTTAGTTTTCATACGCGCAGCTAAGTCGATTAACGCTTGTGATTGATACTCAGCCGAGTGCTCTTTTGTGTAGGTTTCAAGAATGGCGCGTTTTTCTTCGCCCAGTTCGGGCAATGAAACTGTGTATTGGCCATCTTTACCTGACAGCATGTAAGCAATAACTGAATCTTCTCCTTCGTAAATCGGAGAAGGAGCGCCTTCGCCGCGCATACAGCGATCAACCGCTTCAATTGCCAATTTGCTTGAGTGCGCCGGAGCGTAAGCTTTCCAAGATGAAATTTCACCTTTACGCGATTGACGAGTATTGAAAGATACGTGAACCGCTTGTTGAATGGCCTGGTAAACAGTTTCAGTAGGCAGTCCCATTAATGAACCGATACCGCCCGCCGAAGCCGGGCACAAGTGAGCGATGTGATCTTTTTTAAATTCGTGCAGACAAATTGCTTTAACTAAATCAACGTGCAATTCGTAAGCTGCAACCGCACCGCGGATAAAATCTTTACCCGTTTTATTTTGTTGCTGAGCTACCGCTAAAACCGGTGGAATGCTGTCACCTGGATGCGAGTAATCAGCCGCTAAGAAAGTGTCGTGATAATCAAGTTCACGAACCGCCGTGCCATTAGCCCAAGCCGCCCACTCACAAGAAAATTTCTGGTCATTTGGCATACCGAAAACAGTCGCACCACCGGCACGAGGATGTGCCAAAGCCATCGAACGAGCCGAAGCCACCGGATGACGATTAGCCGCCGCAATTGCCACAGAAGCATTATCAATCACGCGATTAATAACCATATCAATGACATCTTCACGTATAGGAGCGCCATCCGTACAAATCTCAGCCATCTTCCAAGCCAACTGATCCTGGCGAGCCAACTTCTCCTTAGAAGGGTAAACTCTCAACTTATGCTGTCTCATAAAAAACTCCTTATTTATAAAAGTAAAAAGTAATTAAAATCGAAATAAAAAATAAATTTTTAGCTCTTAGAAATTAGCTTAGAA
>JANPAD010000404.1:0-3177 GCA_031429735.1 Bdellovibrio sp.
GCCGTTGAAAACAATTACATGTGCAACGATTTTAAAACTGAGATGGATATCATTCGCATTATTAAAGAAATGGCGGACCTAAGTGCCCGTGTTAATCACCGCATTGACGAACATAACCGCACAAACTCACAAAAACTTTCGCGAGTTGATAAGCTTGTATTTCCGTCTATCACCGAAGTGAATCGTGTTTTTAAATCAGAAGGCTCGTCTGAAACAAACGGTGAGTCTGCCACAAAAGATCCTTCGTCTTTAAACAAAGTTTCCTAATTATCGAAGCTGAAATTTTTCGAAACGAGCTAGCTCTTTTTCAATTCTGATTTTTATATCTGCTAATCGAAACCCTTTACGCCAAATCCAGCTTTGAATAAGCAATTTTTGTTCTACCCGATCAGTCTTTAGATCTAATAGCGCAACAATTTCATTTCCGCTTAAAACGGGCAAAGTAAAGTAGCCGTGCTTCCGCTTTTCTTTAGGGATGTAAGCTTCAAACAGATGTTCGTAGTCGAAAAAACACTTCAACCTTTTGCGCTGAATAATAAGTGGATCAAACGGCGAAAGAATATGAGTCAAAGAACTGGGTTTAATTTTTCTTTCAAGATTTTGAGGTTGAACCCAGTGCGAAATGGCTTCGCTGCCTTCAATGTAAACCTGAACTAATTCTTTTCTTTTGACACGCTGACTGAGCTCGTTCTCAGTGATTTTTTTGCGTGAAGGTACGAGGTGACAGATGGATTCCAGACTGACCAACCCCTGCGAGCAGAGGGCACGGTCAATTGTATAATTTGTGTATTCTAAATCGGAAACAGCACGTGGTGGTTTGGACCAAGCGAAATGACGGCTTGATAGGTCATAAACTTTCAACATGCCATCGCGTCGACTGATGACAAAATCTCCGTTATTAAAACCGAGCTGCAAGGCCTTTTTCGACGGCTTTTTGCTATCCCAATCATGGGTTTTTTCCCGCAAAACATCGTCTTTGATTTCACGAATGGTGACCGGGCCTATGCTTAAAATCTTTTTTACTTTTTTGTAATCTTCTTGAGAAACCGAGCCATACCACGATCCCGGCGAAGTATCGGTGCTTTTCATCCGAGAAACAAAATATTTGTAATCTTGCGCCGGTACGTAGGACAGCGCGTGGGTCCAATATTCAAAAACTGATTTATCATGCGACTGAGCTTTTTCTAAATCAGATTTTTGATAGGTCGGTATACGATTGAATAAAATGTGGTGGTGGCAACGCTCAATCACGTTGATTGTGTCGATCTGGACGTAACCCAATTGAAGAACTGCTTTTGCGACAGCTTCAGCACCCTTTCCAAACGGACTTTTAATGTTGAGCCTCTGGGATTCAATCCAAAGGTTTTTTGCCCACTCTTTTTTCACTTTGTAAGACATTTCCAAAATTCCTTTTATATAATTAGAGCGCGGACCAAATTGGTACGATCTGATGACGGTTTCTCAGATCGATGCAGGACTTTAGTTCAAGTCTAGTCGGCTTTACACCGAATATAAATAACAAAATCACTTAAGGGACGTCGATGAAAAAATTTAAATTACTTCTGCCGGTTTTGGCAGTTCTTATGACCACAGCGCTATACTCTTGCAAAGAAAGCGATACCAGCAAATTACAAGATTCGCAGCTTTGTTTGAATACCGCTACGAATGCAACGGCTATGGCCTGTGTTGAAAATATATCGGGCGATCTCTCGCCGATCGCATATAGTCTGCGCTGTTCGGCTATCTTTATTTCTCAGGGATTCGGCAGTGCCGTTAACTTTGTTGATGCTTTAAAAAGTATTAATGAACCGGCGAATTGCACCGGCTGTTCGCCAACCGTGAATGCATTGAATTCATTTAAATTTACCTCGGCCGGCGTGAGCAGTTCGATCGACCGTGATGCCAATAATGCAGCGGCGGCTTCAGCCTTCACACAGTGCAGTCAGGCGGATGCAAAAATTTACACACAGATTGCATCGCTTTTTAGATTAGGCACTTTGACGTCTATGTTGGCTTACAGCATTTCGTTAGGAGCACCTTACACACAGGATGACCTTGTGGCACAAATTCAGAACCTTACGCCTGCTGACGTGGGTGCAATCGTGACCGTGACCTATTCAGCAACTTGTCAGAATTTAGAAAATGCTTCAGACGCAACTAAAACCTATTGCGCGCAACTAAAAACCGCCTTAGATGGCGGTTCGAACGAAATTGAAATAGGTCAATGTTTGATGAAGAAACTGGAGGACCCGTCTTACACGGGTCCACTTTGTACGCCTTAATTAAAAGTTAAAGCTCACTTTGGCTGCGTTCACACGGCTCTCCATTTTATGTGATGGAGTGCCGACTTCTTCGCCATAAGTGACCACGTCAATATTTAAGATTCCCAGAAGCAATGTCGCCCCGGCTGTAAAGTACGATTGGTTCATACCGGCACGGAGCTGTGTTTTAAAGTATCCACTTGGAGAATAATCAAATTCAACGCCTGCATGTAGTGCTTTTTGTTCGGTAATTTCGGGATGGCCCAGATTACGAGCATCCAGAACTAAACGAATTTTAAAGTCTTCCCAGTTGATGATTTTATATTGTAAGCCGATATCAAAAACGCGCTCTAAGTGCTCGGGAGCATCTACGGCTTGCTTGTTGACCTGTTTCGACAAAGAGAAAGAGCCGGCCAGAACATTGTGCGCGACTAAGCCGAATGACAGCGGATATTTTTGATCGACGACTTCAACAACTTCATCTTTTTCTTCAACATCAACAGGCTGATCCGGCACAATCGGCGCTACAACTTTTTCAATGACGAGGTCTTTAGCTTTATCTTGGCTTTTATCGCTCGTATTTGCCGGCTTTTGTGCAACCGGGGTCTCTTCTTTTTTATCACCTGCCGCAGCCATATCAGCTAACGGTGTTGCTGCCGAGTCCGCAGGAGGATCAGCTTGAATATCTGCAACCGGAGCGTTTCGCTTTGGCCTTCACGCGCGATGACGACGGCGTAGCGCCCGCTGGCATTGAAGCCGAGTTGCGCTTTGACACCCATCTCAATCTTCAGGCCGAAATCGCCGGAGAGACCACCTAATGCCAACGACTCACGCACCCAGTTATAGTTGTACCCGTAGGCCACGCCCAAACTCAGCTTGATCTCTGCATCGGTTTCGGCGATGACCCAGGTTCCCG
>JANPAD010000405.1:0-2585 GCA_031429735.1 Bdellovibrio sp.
ATGAAACAGAACTTAAAGGGAAACTATTTAATTGATTTTGCAAACGATTTTTACCTGTCAGCCGATTTTAAGGGTTCACCGCAACTGGCGGTAGGTTTGCCGGATTTGGATAACGTCCTTTACGCAAAAGTCATTATGAAAAGTGGCTGGATGCTGGGTTCGTCTGCCAGCCCAAAAATGAGAGTTCCTGAAGCCTATGCTAAAAATAAAAAAAATAAGGATTTTAAAAAAATTGTATTATTTGCTAAGCCTGATTTTAGCGGAGCAAGGCTAGACGCCTGGAGCACCGCACTTATTGTGGGCGGCAAAAAATTATTAAATCAGCTCGAAAGAATAAACGCCTACAAAGACCAGTGGGCTTATGTCTATTTTGATAATAAAAACCAAGCCACCTGCTCACGTAGTCTTAAGTGTAAATTAGGCGATGAATTAAAAGACAACTATATTAAAGTTGAATGGAAATAAAAATGACAAATATGAAGTGCTCTCAACTGGTTTTATTTTTTGGTGTTTTAATGGCAGCTCAGCTTACTTATGCGGCCTGCGATAGTATTGCGACTGCAGGCGATGGCACAAGAGTTAGAAAAGTGAGTGATATTTTGCCAAACGGCGTGACCGGCTTTGCAGGCGCTGCGCGTGGAGGAGTTTACGGTGATGATGTTGTCTATGAAGGTGGATCTTGCCCCGAGGGAAGTGTTTGTTTAGAAACAATGTACAGAGCAAACCGCGTCGTTTCAGGAGCTTTTGTAGCTATTAACAAAGCCACCGGAGTAGCCACCTATAAACCTTTAAATATTAAAGCTAATCGCTTGGGTGCTCCGTTTCTGAATCGACAAAGACTTTTAACGTACTGCGAATCACTACGAGCTGCGGAACGTAGTTTTTTAGAGCAATCCAATAGAGAAACGCGCGTGCGAATGGGTTGGCAGCCAGCAATTACCGAAGCCGCCATTAATCTAAGAGCAGATTTAGAGTACAACAAATGTGCGGGTAATCCGGTTCCTCAATATTTTCCGGTCGGCTCTTACAACGAAACAAATGCTCCAACTATATTTGCAGTAAATGATGTGCAACAACTGGGTGGAGAAGCTGATACATATTACAGACAACAAAACGGTGTTGTGACCCAGGCTTTGAATGACCCGACCTTAACTAATGCTCAAGGTGTTGCAACCCAGGGTCCATCACTTATTCCTTCGACCGCAGTTTCGTTGCGTAACTTAGTCAATATTGCGTCGCAAGTTAGACGAGGATTGAATTGTCCAGCGACTCCATCGACTGTTAATTCACGACTTCAGGCCGCTTTATTAAATACGACTTTTCCGGCCAGTTGCAATATGCGCTACGAGCGTTCACCTTCAGACAATACTTACAGTTTTAATACGAACCCGCCTCTCAACAGTAATACTGACGCCTACTGCGCTGAAGAGGTCACTTGCACCCATCCATCATTTAGTATCAGTACAAACAATTACAGATCAAATTGTAGAACCAAGTTAACCGGTGTTGGGGTGGAAGAGTTTACATGTACCGGATTTCTTCCCGAGGAAAGAGTTACCTTTGTGGTTAATAACAACTCGGTAAGAAGTGTTTCTACAACTTCGCAACGCTATGGAAGCTACAATTCAAATTCCGGCGGATACGCAAGACCAACGCCGATTCCGCGTACTTGCCAGGTGGGTGAAGTAAGCGAAACTCAAGATGGCGTACCAGCGCCTGCGCCGCTAAATCCAGGTGCACCGGGCGGTGGCACGGGGTCCGAGGTTCCGGTCAATCGATAAACAGAACTGAAAATGTTTTTGTTAGGTCGTGATTTAGTAATTCCAAGGATATTTTTTAAAATCGCGTTCGCGTTTTTGAACGAAAGCATCTCGGCCCTCTTGGGCCTCTTCGGTGCCGTAGGCTAAACGTGTCGCTTCGCCGGCAAAAAGTTGTTGGCCCACAAGACCATCATCTATCAAATTAAAACCGAATTTCAGCATACGCATCGCCGTTGGCGATTTCGTATTCATTTCGGCAGCCCACTCAAGCGCGACGTTTTCGAGTTCAGAGTGCGAAATGACTTCGTTGACCATTCCCATTTGAAAAGCGGTTTCGGCGTTATAATTGCGACCTAAGAAAAAAATTTCGCGCGCTTTTTTCTGCCCCACTTGGCGGGCTAAGTAAGCTGAGCCATAGCCCGAATCGAAGCTTGCGACATCGGCGTCGGTCTGTTTGAAAATCGCGTGTTCTTTTGAAGCCAGAGTTAAGTCGCACACGACGTGCAACGAATGGCCGCCGCCAACAGCCCAACCCGGAACAACGGCCATCACCACTTTGGGCATAAAACGAATTTGTCTTTGAACTTCGAGAATATGCAGTCGCCCCAGGCGGGCGCGGTCAATTTTACTTTGTTCAGTGTCGCCGGTTCCGTTGCTATCATCGCCTTCGTATTTGTAACCGTCTTTACCGCGGATGCGTTGATCACCGCCCGACGGTCGAGACTGCGGCTGGTCAGCTCAATCGTCCTCTTCATCGCATCCGTATGGTTCACGTTTTTGATGTACCTGACTTGCTTCACAGCGGCAGTAATCGACCAGTACGAC
>JANPAD010000406.1:0-6576 GCA_031429735.1 Bdellovibrio sp.
GAATTTCAGTACATCAAAGGGGATCTTATGGTACAGGCCATCGGTTATGCAGCAAAATCTAAAACCAGTTTGTTAAAAACTTTCGAATTTTTACGTAAAAATTTAACGGCGCAAGACGTGCAAATTGATATTCAATATTGCGGAGTGTGCCACTCGGACGTTCATCAAGCGCGCAACGAATGGCACAATACGCAGTATCCCTGCATGCCCGGTCATGAAATTGTTGGTGTCGTCGAAAAAGTTGGACGTGCAGTTAAAAAATTTAAAGTCGGCGATCTTGTCGGCGTTGGGTGCATGATTGATTCTTGCGGAAAATGCCAACCCTGCAAAGATGGCGAAGAAAATCTGTGTGAAAAAGGTGCGCTGGCAACATACAACGGAAATATGCGTCAACCGACAGATCACGAAAATACTTACGGCGGTTACTCGAACAAAATAGTTGTGAACCAAAATTTCGTTCTGACTATACCAAAAGAGATTGCGCCAGAGTCTGCAGGTCCTATTTTATGTGCGGGTGTCACGACGTACTCTCCGTTAAAACATTGGAAAGTAGGTCGCGGAACAAAAGTGGGCATCGTAGGGATAGGTGGGCTTGGACACATGGCCATCAAAATAGCGAATGCCATGGGCGCTGAAGTGACCGCCATTACAGCGCATAAAGATAAATCCAAAGATGCACTGGGATATGGCGCGAAACACGTCTTATTATCTACAGATAAAAACGCCATGAAGAAAGCTCAAAGCAGTCTCGATTTTATTTTAAGTACAATTCCCCAATCGCACGATGTGAACCCTTTCTGTGAACTTCTTAAAAACGATGGCGTGTTAACAATCGTCGGCTGTATTGCGCCGACATCAAAGCCCGTGGACCTTAGTAAAATGCTTATGAGTCGTCGCGTACTGGCCACATCAATCATTGGTAGCATCGCCGAAACCCAAGAAGTTTTAGAATTCTGTGCGAAACATGATATTGCACCCGATACAAAACTGATCAACATTCAAGACGTCAATGATGCTTTCGATCAACTTGATCGCGGCGAGGTGGATTACCGTTTCGTGATTGATATGTCATCGTTGGTAGGCGAACACGAATCAAAATCACTGCTCAAAACCATGGGGATTGTCGGCAAAAGAGAAAGCCAAGAGCACTAAAACTTTCACGTGAATAACGACCTAAACGCGATCGAGAGCAACGTCGAAGATATTCATAATTTAAGGGTCGAGTCCGATCGGAAGCGCCGTCGCGATCACATTTTAATTGATGAAATCGCAGCATTTGCCGGAAGCACGACTTCTCTATACGCCCATTTTTTTATTTATGGCCTGTGGTTATTGATTCATTTTACCGCGGCAGACACCAGTTTGTTTTTAATCAGCACTCAACTCGAAGATATTTCTTTAGCTGCCACGCTCGAAGCCATTTTCTTGGCTTTGTTTGTTTTGATTAATCAACGCCGCATGAATGCCGTGGAACGACATCATTCCGATTTGGATTTGCAAATGAGTCTTTTAGTTGAACAAGAAGTCACGAAGATCGCGCGTGCAACGTCTTTGATCGCGCAAAAGCTGGGGGTAGCTCCTGCCGCCCTTATCGATCTTGAGAAAGCCGGGCACGACGTCAAACCATCTGATGTCATTGAAAAAATTTCGGAAGTCGAGAGCAACAGTCCTACGCATCTAACCAACGACCATCTTACGAAAAACTAACGACCAACTTACGAAAAAAAATAATTAACGATTTTAGATAGTTAGAAAATTTTCGAGGTGACGGAACTCGGCTCTGTAAGTAGCTGTATTTATTAGTTCTGATCCCATCAAGGACTACAAAGAACTACATTTTTTTGCGCTCTTAAACAACTCGCAAATACTCTTGTGACTAATAAATATTTGTTTCAAAAACATACAACAGGTATCGCAGACTCGACGTAGGTCAAATAAAATAATGAACTAAAAGTCTGCCTCAATTTCTGGCCTTAGGTTACTAATTTATATTGCCGAAACAACATTATGTTGAGGAGTAAATGCTGAGAATCAATTTAATAACTATCTTGTTTTTTACAACCGTCGCTTTTGCAGAAAGCGCAAATTCTACCGCAGTTATTAAAAAAAATCCCACCGTAGAAATAGTTCAACCGGAATTAAATTTACTATCTCCCTCTGAATTTCAAAACCTCTACACCGATGACCAAACCCAATACATTAAACTATTGCAAAAAATAGCTATTCAAATCTCGTTTGAAACAGATTATCTCGCAACTTCGAAATGGCCGAGTATCTTCAATTTGCTCATCAATTTGCAACCTGAAACTGCTGAAGCCGCAGGCGGCCTTTTTACTGTCAGCCAGCTCAGAACCGCAATAATTAACTTGAATGCCGAAACAGTCGGATACAATCAAAAGCGCCCTCCGGCTCGAACCGCATTAGGAGTTGTCACCGATACGTTACCCTTCATCAATTCAGATGCCATGGGAATTAACGAGGTCAAGTACTCGGTCGATTTACGAAGATTTAAGCGAGCCTTTGAGAGACGAAATTTATTTATTCGCGAACTCAGCGCAATGGCGCCTGAAGTTCAAGAAGAATTATTGCCCCATTTAGAAGCCGGCATTCCTCTTTTTGATCGTCTTAAAGACAATACACGAAACATTTGGCGTTCAAGTAAAACTCACGACGAGGTTTCTGAATTAAATCACCGATTTCTTCTTCGTTACCAAGAAGTACAAAAATCAGTAGCCGCGCTTAACTTAGCCCGTCGACAACAATTAGCCCGAGTCACTCTAATTACTCCTCAGCAAGCTTCTCTTTATCGTCCTCTAAGACAAGCTCCTGCTGCTCCTGCTGCACGTGCAGCGGCTTCGAGGACTCGTTCCGCGACTTCGAGGACTCACGCTACGACAAGCCCCGGTCAATGTGTACGTTGTATTTATGGCGGATTTGTTATCGTCAACCAAACGACATGCTCGGGAGTGCATTCGCTTAGAGATAGCAACCACGATCTTCATGCGCTTCAAACAAGTCCCGGCCAAACATTAGGCGCGCTCAGCTGTGATAATGCGGCTGAACCTATCTTGTGTAATCCGCTTTTATTTGGCCTCAAAAATGGAGAGGCTTTATGCGTGCAAAAGACCCAAAGTGCAACGCGCTCTTGCATGTCGGCTTCAGATAAATCTTCTGCAGCCCAAAACAATTTACGACAAATGATTGCGGCCAACCCTGCTGCCCTACATCGTATGCAATCTGAGATTTCTTCTATTTGCGACCATCATCGAAACTGCGTTAGCAACCTGAGCTCAGGCAAGCGAGAAGATATTCGATTAACTTGTGCGGCTGTTAGACAGCAAATTGCTAGTTTTAGAGAATCTATGCGAAGTGTTTCAAACACTGACCCCCCTGTTGGACCATCCTCTCCAAATCACAGCACATCCGGAGAAGAATCACAGCCAGCTTCGGGTCAAAACTAAATTGATTACCCTCGAATTGAAATCAAATTATTAGTTCTTATCGACCTGACACAAATACCGGTTCAACAGGATTTGCGCCATGGCTAATTCTATTGAAATCCGACATTCTTTCATTGATCTCTTTTTGACTCGAGCTTGTTCGACGATGAACAACGGCCAATTAGTTCGTTGGTCCGATAAAGAAGTAAGTTTTCCGGCCGGCGGAGTAGATAGGTTTGGGTTTTGTTTGAAGTAAGTACGGTCTGCAGGCACTTGCAGAAGTGCGAAAGCTTGCCCATGAAATTTGGAGGTGACGGAGTAAGGTCATCTCTCTTGTTGTAAATACTACAATCTACATATCCAAAGACTACAAAGGACTACGTTTTAATACCTAAAATAACAAAATTATTTAAAAAATAACTACGGATATTTCCAATCTTTGTTCTTCAAAGCCTTGGATTTGGCTATCAATTCGACTATTTCCTGCCGTTCTGACGACGTCAGCGGCTTGTCTGATGGTGGTTTTTTATAGAGCTCTCGCAGAGCGGTTATATTGGCATCCATCATCATAGCACATACTGTCTTCAGATAACTCTCATCCTCTTTCTTCGCCGCCTCTAAATCATCTTTATTAAACAGAGTATTTAAATCCGCTTTATTCAACATAAATCTTTTTAAATCAATACTCTCAAACTCATAAATGGAAAATTTTGAAAAATCCAATTTTGTTTCGGTGCTCATTTCTTTTATTTTTTTTTGTTGTATTAAAATTTCGACATAATTACGTGGGAGCAATCCGATTTGAAACAAATCACTAATTGGGTTTGCGGCTAAATATTCCTTTAGACACTCAGGCAGCGACATTCCCTTATTGACCAGACAAACGAGATTGATGTTCGTTTTTAAATTGCTTTGCAGTTGCTGATTTTGCTTCATGTCCGCTTCGCTTGCGGCAAGAAACTTTTCTGCAATTAATCGGTTCTTGGTCATGTACTTGGGCATATCCAGCACTTGCTCCGCATACGTATTTAAAAAAACAGCCTGAATCGTTAAGAAAATTAGTAGAATTTTCATGGCTTTTCTTCGGAACAAAACGCGAATATCTTTAATCTACAACGGCTTATAAAAATTTGGAGGTGCGATATTCTTAATCGATGGAGATTATCTTGCTGGTTCGGCTGTTAACACTCTCAACATCAATCTAAAAATGATTCCAATTCTAAAATGTGTCGACGATAGCTGCACTTTTACTTACTCAGTGAAACAGAATTTGATTTCGCAGATTCATTTCCTGACGTATCCGTAGCCGTCACTTGATAAGTGTAGATGACGCCGGTTGATGCACCTGTGTCGGAATAACTCAAGCTGCTTGTGTCGGCAATCTTGACACTGTTTCTGTAAACGGAGTATTTCGCAACACCATTGGCATCACTCGAAGCCTGCCAGCTAAGCTTGATGGCACTCGTGATACTTTTTCCGCGTTTAGTTGTAGCCACTGAACCCGTAAGATTTTGCGGCACTGTGGGCGCAAGAGCATCAGCAACGTAATTTCCGACAATGAGTTTTTGCGTAGATAGATCGGCAACAAGCGGTACATTGGCCGAAGAACCCAAACTGACCCCGCTAACCGGGTCTATAACTTGAAACGAGCGAACCGTTAAGGCCTGGCCGGTTAGGTTGTCCCTGGCCATTAAGTAAAACAATTGTTGATCGACGGAACTCGTCAGCAGATTCGAGAGGTCGAAATAGAAACTACTTTCAACTTCTGTGACACCACCATCAAAGGCATAAGCTCCTCCCTTATTTGAGAGGTCAAACGGATAATTATAGACCTGCGGTGTTTGCACCGAATTCGAAGAAGATCCAAACTGCAGTGACATTTGATTTCGCGCTGCATGCGCTACCGTAACGAGACCGACTAATTTTAAAGCCGAAGTGTTGTAATTGTAATAGTAGGCCGAACCGTTTTGGGAAAGCTGAATTCGCCCTGACGGGGCAAACCCCGAAACACTTGAAGTGGTTCTAAAGGCGTCATACGAAGCCCATACATAGCCCGCATTGCCCCAAGCTGCACCCCATGAGTTCGCAATTTTGAACGCACCGACTTCGCCGGCATCGACGATACCACTAGCGTTCATATCTACCCATATCGAATCGTCATAGCCTACGATCGTCATGGCATGTCCGCCGAGACTTCCGTTTTGTGAAATCACAATCGTCTGACCTTGAAAAGGACTTGTCGTGCCCGGCTGGCTTTGCACATTCGCATACTGCCAACTACTAATATATGTTCCGAAAGTGACAACATTGCCGTTCGCCAAAAGTTGTTTCACGCTGGCCATACCTGTGTCGGTGTTAATTCCGACGCTGAAATTCGAAGTGACACGGTTATCGAGAGCATTGCGCCAGTCGGCCGGGTTCATATCCCATGATAGAGGATCGGAAGAATTATAGGGAAGTTCCGACATCTTGGCCGCCCCATGTAAACTGAGCAGCGAAAAGGCAGAAGAAAAATTAGAGCCGGCATCGACCCCGCCGTTGATCATATTGTAAGTCCAGCGTGGCGAATAAACTCTTTCCGCCAAATTTTTATTATCGCAACCGAGCGACATACAAATTTGATGACTCATTAGATAATAAGTCGTGGCCCACGCAACACACGAACTCTGCCCGCCTTGATTGCCTATTTTAGGAAATGCCGCAAGAGTGCTGTTATCAACTTGCGCCGGCACCGCTGCCAATGTGGATGTTGCGGTCGAAGTGCTCGTTGAAGTCGTAGCTCCTAAATTGTCGGTGATGGTGTAATCCACTTTTTCAATATTCGAAGATGGGCGCGGCAAAAGTTGTAAATTTTTTTTCGCCCGCTCCGAATTCACGCGGTCAACCGCCCGCTGATTGGCATAGACTTTCAAGATTCTATTCCTGTCGATTATTTTAGATTCGTCCGGAGTTATCGGCTTAAGCCCAAGTCCGAAACCCGATTCTGGCGGACTAGCCGCATTAATGAATAAAATATTGAGCGCAAAAAGTAATACGATACCTAAAATGGCTTTAACAATTCTTGGCATTCACGTCCCCTGCTATTTAAGATTATCATAAAAATTTACAGTCATTATAAGATGAAGCCGGATTATTT
>JANPAD010000407.1:0-6331 GCA_031429735.1 Bdellovibrio sp.
GACAAGCACGGTCACCTACGACCCCTTGGCTTTTACAAAGCTGAGCCTGATGATTGGAAAACTGACCGACCCCCTCAGCTCAAATGCGGACGGCTACTTTAATAATGCTGACAGCCGTGGCGCGAATCAAATTGTTCGCGACGGAAACGATCTCTACACCGTCGATATGGACGGCGGTAAAATTAAAAAAATAGACTTAGCCACACTCAAATCTACGACTCTCGTCGGCAAAAACAACTACGACACTCTTGATCTCACACCAATTGATCCAAAAGATGCCGTGCTCGACTCCCCACGCTGTTTAGCCAAAATCGGCAATCTACTCTATTTTTGCGTTAGCACGACTGCTCTTGGGCAGCTCGACCTTAACACAAATATTTTAACTGTGATTGCCGGCCGCATTCCAACAGATGCTAATTCTTACGGCCCAACAGATCCCTTAGGAGACAAATTTAGCAGTATCCGGGCCATCTATGTCAACAACGGCCATCTTTTCATTGTCGATACAGACATGATAAAAAAAATTGATCTGTCCGGCACCACCTACTCAGATTTTGCCGGCGTGTCGGGCTCTGGTCTGCAGGCTGACGGCATCGGCGTTACGGCTAACTTTAACACTCTAACAAGTTCGACCCTGCTTAATGGAGACCTTTACGTCGGCGATAGCGTTGACTCCTCTTCAACGAATTTGCGCAAAATTAATCTAACCACGGGTTTGGTGACAACGGTCGTTGGTGATATTGGAAATCCGATTAATTTTGGCGATGAGGCTGTGGATGGCATCGGACCACTTGCTTCAATTAATTCTTTTTACGGATTAACTGTTTTTGAAGACAAGCTTGTTTTGTTAGACCAATATAGCAATCTTAAAGTACGAATTTTTGACCCGGCAACAGCATCAC
The DNA here is from genome assembly GCA_031429735.1 of Bdellovibrio sp. Taxonomy (GTDB): domain Bacteria; phylum Bdellovibrionota; class Bdellovibrionia; order Bdellovibrionales; family Bdellovibrionaceae; genus Pseudobdellovibrio. The sequence continues at coordinate 903 of JANPAD010000407.1, forward strand.
TCACGACAATCAAAACAATTAATGTGAACGGCACCAAAAATATTTTAGGTACTTTGAGCGACAAGGCCAGTCTTCGCTCATTTCGAGTACGCAGCATATACTACGCCGAAAACTACGGGCTGGTCATAGGAGCCGAGTACGGACTCTTCAGGCTTCAGTAAAAACTTAAGCTCGGAAAGTTCACGTTAAGCGAAGAACAAGATGTGTTCTGAGATCTTAAACTGAAAATCAGATAGTCACGTCCGTTCACGCTGAGCGGCTGAACAGATTCATCGGCAAGATCAATAAAATTTAAGGTGTAGCTCCCGTTAGCAGCGACTTTGATCACATCAAAAGTAGAACCGTTCACGGGCGGATTCATCCATGTCGAGTTTGCGGTGTCCCAAATCTTAATCTGCACATCCGCATAAGTCCCCAATGAAGCGCCGCAACTCGACGTGACCACATTGTAATTAGTCGCTTGCAAAGTCGGCACATCCAATTGCCCACTCACCGCCCTGTTCATTTTGTATCTCGAAAATGGAAAATACAAATCAACCCGGGCAATTCGGTTATCAAAAAAAGGCTTTGAATTCACGCTATTTACATTTTTTTCAGATCCATGCGTATCAAAATCTGAAGCTGAGAAAAGTGTTAGACCGCTCAGCTCGTTGGAAGTTGAAAAGGCTATTTCAGGCTGGATCGGTTCTTGAAAAAGATTTTGATAAATTAACTCAGTTCCCGCACCGGTTCTCGATATCACGTCGTCAATGCACAGTTCGCCATCTCCACAACCTGCGCTGTCTGACGGATAATAGGCGCTACCGACCAAATAGACGGCGGCCAAAGGGTCGGTGTTCACCAAAAAATCAGATAGGCTTCTTCCGCGACACAAAGTTTTATTGCTTAATGACGAGTACACTCCGTAAATCTGCACCAAACGTTTTTGCAAACGCGCATCTACACCCAACAAAGACGGAATCTGAATTTCAAAGTTTAAAGAGGGATTCGCTGCCGGCGATTGCATCGACGTTTCAGCCCCTAAACGTAAGCTCGCAAGCGGTATTTCACTTGTCGGACTATCGACTTTTTCATCAATACCATAACCTGTTACGCTAAAAGCCAAACAATCAAAATCAGATGCCTTTGTCGGCACGGCCGTAGGCACCGTAGCCGCGACTTGCGGCTGCAGAACCGCAACTGACCGAGAGGCCAAACTCGGCGCCGAAATGATCCGAACATTTAAACTAGTTAAAAGCCCGTTCAAAGGATTCAACGTGCAACTGAAATGCAAAAAACCAAGTCCGGCCAAAACGCCGCAGACGATTAAATTTCGAATTGAATACTTCATTGGATCTTCACTCCTACATTCGTAATGACGTAGTTCAAAACACCCGGGCTTACGACACTCGCATTCAAATCATTAACTCCCGGAACCTTAATCGAGTCTTTTGGTATTTCCACATTTGGAGCAGCCACCAGCTTAGACATCGTTTGGATCGTAGCGGCCCCGAAGTTACGGCTTGACCTGAAATCTTCAACAACTAGGTTTTGATAAAAAGTCATATCTTCTGTGCGACTTTGTTGAAAAACACTTTCAATTTGCGAACTATTCAATTGAATCTTCTCAAAGCTGATTCCGTCTGACTCCAGCTCGAAGCCTTGTTTAACGTTCGTATAACGAGCCCCGGACTTTGATTTAACCCGACCCTCAAAAACAGTAAGTTTCGAATTGTCCGAGTTGTCTGCTGATACAGCAAAGTCTGTTCCGCGAACCGCAAATACCGTTGCCTTGGTTTTAATTTTATAGTTGTTTCCGGGATTAATTTTCTTATTGACTGACGCGCGAATGCGACCGAAATCAAGACTGAATTCAGCATCACGCCGCGACGTTGAGCCGTTGAGCTTTTCAAAGCCGAAGCTGGTGCTTTCCTTCACATCTAAAATACTATCATCTTTCATCAAAAAACGGGCGTTACTTCGTTGGCCGGTGATCGCCCGATCTCCTTCAAACACTAAATCTCCCGGGCGAATATTAATCTCCGCAGAAGTCCCGCGCTTAAGTGTGACTTGTCCTTCAAGGCTGATCGCTTTGCCGATACTTTCGGCTGCGTGAACATTAAAACTCAACAAAACCAGCCCGATAAATTTTTTAATTGATATTCTCGACATAGAACTTATTCTATACTGAATGATACGGATTATAGTAGTGGGAGAATCATAATATCAGCAAAAAATACTTTATCCTTTCATTAATTTACCTTGCGGCGGTTTGCACGGCAGGATCACCAGCTTTTGGTCGAGTTCTCTTACTTAAAGAACCTCCGCGCTCGCTCGAAAAAAAGTTCTCAGACGCTGTTTTGCTTTTTTACGAAAAAAAATTTCCCGAAGCTCTTACTCTGACCGAAAATATCTTGGCGCAAAACGAAAATCAAAAGACCCTTGAACTGAAGGGTCTTATTCTGAAATCACTCGGCCAGTACGAAGAAGCTAAAAAAAACTACGCTTATCTGATGCAAAAAATTGATGAAGCCGGACTGAATCCCTCAGAAGCCGTCGCCCCCCGCTTCGACTTGGGTGTACTTGAATACAACTCACGCAATTACAAAGAAGCCCGGCAGCATTTTGATTATAGCATCAGCCAAAACTTCAACAATGGAGCCGCTCATTTTTTCAGAGGTCTTACATTCTATCAAGAAAACCGCCAAGAAGAAGCTATGAGTGACTTCAATGAAGTTTTGAAATCTAATGCCGTAGCCATAAAAGCCCTCACCGCACTTTATCTTTCAGACCTCCATGCAAAACGCCAAACCTACGACGAGGCCATTCACTATTTGAGTATGGCTCGCGATTACTCGCGCCAACAAGAAGCCACTCAAGATGCAGCCTTCGAAATGCCCGAAGATATTCGTCAAAATCAAAATCAGGTGCGTACCCGCATTGACGAAAACATTCAGCAGTTGAATATCGATCAATACTTTAAAAATGTAGCGCTTGTCGCAACTTATGACAGCAACGTGCTTTCAGTGCCTTCGTCGGGTTCAGTTGCTGACGTATTCAGTGGCAAGACTTCCTATAAAGCGACGGTTAAAGCTCTCATCGGACATGCTGACGGTTTCTTTGAAGACGTGCAAAAAGTTTGGTCTTATCAATTTTCCGGAAACCTCAACGAAAACCGCGAAACTGAAACAGGACAATTCTTAACAAATGACTTCAACTACCTTTGGAACATCAAACCCTACGCAGATGAATCACAAAGCTACCGCCTCGGCGCCAATTCTATTTTTCAATACCAAGTGAACCCCAGTGACAACAAAGGTTCATTCGGGCCGTACAGCTTAGCCGTCATCGGTGGCTACTCAACCCGCACCCGGGTTAACGAAAGCCTTTCAACCACTTGGGATTACACCCTTAAATATGAAAACTTTTTGCAAGACCCTGCTTTTTCAACATTCATGAAAAAAACAGGATACGAAGGCGGAATCAGTTACTTTCGCAATTGGGACACGCGTAAGCTTTATTTTAATCCGGGCTTGGGCTTAGGCTTGAAAAGTCGTTATTCAAATGGCCAAGAGTACCGTAATATGGGCCTGCAACTCAGCGCCGTGAATCAGCTCTACTTTTCGCAAAAACACCAAGCCTCATTAGTACTTTCGTACGCCCAAATGAATTACTATGATCGCCCCGGGCAAAAAAGAACTGATAACATTCTTAATTTGCAGTGGGACCAAGCCTACAAATACGATGCAAGTCTGTCTTATTTGTTCAGCCTTTCGTATACAAAAAACGATTCTAATATTCCGGCTATTTATGAGTTTTCACGTTATCTGGTTTCGGCCGGCATCAACATGACATTTTAGAACTGTCCCATTCTGAAACGCACTTCTCAAACCACCCATCAACACTTTTTGGCAAAGTTACCTATCTTTTCGCAACTTCGCCTCTATCTTGAATTTAACTCGTCTCCAATGGCACATTTCTAGCATTACATTGATTAATCAATGGAGTGCCTCATGCTAAAAAAAACCGGTTCGCTGTTTAAAACGATCATTTTGGGTCCACTCATTTTAAAAATGAAAAGCATTAAATCAATCTACGTGTGCATTCTTTTAGCTGCAATTGCATTTGGTAGCTTAAACGCTTCTGCACAAAGTTCTCAGCATTACGGTGATCCGGCTTGGGTTGACGGTAGATTTGTTTTTACACAACAAGATCAAAGCCGAAGCGAACCACCCTTACGTTCGACTCATAATGCCTCAGCACGGCCAGTTTCAAATTCATTCGAAAACCAAGTCGTGAATCTTGCCGAACAAAATCGTATCAAAGCCTTAAACTTTCTAAGTATTGCAATTTCAAAAATTAGTATGGACAGTTTTAAAGAGTATCTTAGGAGAATTTACAATGAACTTGATCAAGCTAATCTGCAATTGGCAGCCGACGAAGCCTGTTCTGGCGAAAAAAACTTTGACACCGCAGCTTATGCTGAAGATTCAAAAATTTTTCTCTGTCCGGTCTATGCTGAACTTGTTCCGCGATATAGAATTAATCCAAACTCTTTAATCAGTACGCTGATTCACGAAGCCGTACACTTGGCCGGCGAACAAAATGAATGCGCTGCAGACAGTCTTGCTGCTGAAGTCATGAGCCTCAACGGTATTCATTTGAAAGACGCGGGCTATGGTGAGACATGTAAGAATTACTGATAACATAGACTCAATTGATTGACGAATCCGCTTGCAGCTCAAATTGACATTTGAACCAGTATGAGTATGATTTCTAAATGTTATATCGTTACCGACTACCAATCCTGGCCGGTGTGCTTGCCGGTACCAGCTACATTCCGTTTCCGCCCTGGGCACTTTTCTTTTGCCTCGTCCCGCTCTGGCTATTTGTTATAAGTGCCAAAAACTCAAAAGAAGTTTTCTTGGGCGCATGGATCACTCAATTTATTTTGTCTGCAATCGGCTTCAATTGGGTGGCGCATACGGCGGTCGAAATGGGACATTTCTCATGGTTTTATGGAGTGCTCAGCCTGATCGGCTTTTGTTCTGTGGCCCACTTGTACATTCCGATCAGTGCTGCAGTTTGGTATTGGATTAACAAGCACTGGCCGTTAGGTGCCCTGAGCCGCGTGCTTCTACTTGCTACCCTGCTTGCGTTTTTTACAAATATTTTTCCTTCAATGTTTCCGTGGCATTTTGGTTACCCTTGGCTTTGGGTGGGGCTTCCAGGTATTCAGGTCGCCGATTGGATTGGTTTTGAAGGGCTTAGTTTAGTTACGCTTTTAATTAACGGATTGCTGACTCTAGCTTGGATCGAGCGCAAAAACTTAAAAACGACTTATCGCTCTATCGGTGCGGCGGTAAGCCTTTTTGTTCTGGTTAATTTAGTCGGACTTATAAAATCAGAAAACCTAGCGCCGCCCGACGCTTCAATTAAAGTTTTGATCG
>JANPAD010000408.1:0-15839 GCA_031429735.1 Bdellovibrio sp.
CTCTTTAATAACTTTCTTTTTAGCCTTCATAATACCTGGAAGACTGGCGTATCTAGGCATGTTGAGGCCCTTATTAGCTGCGATCAAAGCCGGAGTCATCATTTGTACGATTTCTTTTGCGCCACCCTCAACATCTCGCTCGACCGTAATATTTTCGGCTGTAGCCTCAAATTTTGAAACAACACTAGTATGAGGAATTGCTAAAAATTCAGCAACCATTTGAGGCACCGAAGACTGATTCGCGTCAATTGAGAGCTTGCCCGCCATGATGAGATGGGCCCCGCCCTCAGTTTGAATGGCAGCAGCTAAAGCTTTTGCAGTCGCAAAGGCGTCGAGATTTTCAGGAGCGTTTACTACCAGCGCTTCATCTGCACCCATAGCTAAAGCTGTACGTAAAGCTTCGACTGCGCGAGCTTTCGGACCCAAGGTAATAGCCCACACTTGAGCCGCCGGATTTTTTTCTTTGAATTTAACAGCTTCTTCAACTGCGTGCTCATCGTAAGGGTTCATGACCCACTTAATACCGGCCGGATCAATAGCGGATTGATCTGGTAGAATTTTGATTTTGGTTTCAGTGTCGGGAACTTGTTTTAAACAGACAAAAATTTTCATAAAACCCCACAGTGTTTAAGATTTATTCTTTTAACGTATTCAGCAATAACTTGAAACAATTTATCGAATAACATGTTGCAAAAGACCGTACGAAAGTCGTAAGCCAAAGTGACAATTAAACAAGCTCAGAGTAGTTTTAATGAATATCAAACGATAATCTAAGTTAAGGATGCACTATGCTGGATTTTTTCAAATCAACCGTTGGGCGCAAATATCTCATGGGAGCTTCGGGGCTTGTCTGGATGGGCTTCATTTTTGGACACATGGCCGGAAATATGCTGATTCTTGTGAGCGCCGACCTCTACAATGCTTACGGTCACGCCATCGTCTCAAATAAAATTTTACTCTACGGAACAGAGGCGGTGATTATAGGCGCTCTGATAACGCATGTTTTTTGTGCGATCAGTCTGACGCTTGAAAATCGAAAAGCACGAAACGTGCGTTACGCAATGACGCCGAACGGTGCTAAGGCTTCTTCTTGGGCGTCACGCAACATGGGCGTGCAAGGTTCAGCAATTTTGGCTTTTATCATCTTGCACTTAATTACTTTTAAGTACGGTACGAATTACGAAACGACTGTGAATGGCGTTCCAATGCGCGATCTACATAAACTGGTTTTGGAAGTTTTTCATAATCCCGCGTATGTCGCTTGGTATGTGGTTTGTCTTTTGCTGATGATGTTTCACGTCAGTCATGGAGCAAGATCTATTTTTCAATCATTCGGAATTCTTGAAAGAAAAATGCAGGCGGGAATTAAAACCGGCGCATGGGTTTACGCAATTGTTGTGGCCTTCGGGTTTTTATCGCAGCCGCTTTATGTTTTTTTAATTCACTAATCATTGTTGAGATATCGGCGATCGCCGCCGCGCAACTAGGAGAGAATATGTCAGTCACTTTAGATAGTAAAATTCCAAGCGGTTCAGTTGAATCAAAATGGACAAGCCACAAATTCAATATGAAGTTGGTCAATCCGGCCAACAAACGTAAACATACGGTTATTGTCGTCGGAACCGGCTTAGCCGGAGCATCGGCGGCCGCATCTTTGGGTGAAATGGGATATCAGGTTAAAGCTTTTTGCGTTCACGAGTCTCCGCGTCGCGCCCATTCGGTCGCAGCCCAGGGCGGAATCAATGCTGCGAAGAACTATCAGAACGACGGTGATTCGGTTTACCGCTTGTTTTACGATACAGTTAAGGGCGGAGACTTCCGTGCACGCGAGGCGAACGTTTATCGTCTAGCTGAAGTGTCAGTTAACATCATCGATCAGGCGGTGGCGCAAGGTGTGCCCTTAGCGCGCGAATACGGCGGATTACTTTCGAACCGGTCATTCGGTGGCGCTCAGGTTTCAAGAACATTCTATGCCCGCGGCCAAACGGGGCAGCAGTTGTTGTTAGGCGCGTACTCTTCAATGATGAGACAGGTTGACCTAGGTAATGTTCAGCTGAACACCCGTCGCGAAATGTTGGATCTTGTGGTGATCGATGGAAAAGCGCGCGGTGTGATTGTACGAAATCTTTTGACCGGAGAACTTGAATCTTACGAGGCGGATGCGGTTGTTGTGGCGAGCGGCGGCTATTCGAACGTATTTTATCTTTCGACGAATGCCATGGCTTGCGCAGTAACAGCTTCATGGAAAGCTCATAAAAAAGGGTCTTATTTTGCGAACCCTTGTTATACGCAGATTCACCCGACATGTATTCCGGTTCACGGTGAAAACCAATCGAAATTAACTTTAATGTCTGAGTCTTTAAGAAATGACGGCCGCGTTTGGGTTTCAAAAACCAAAGGCGACATTCGTAAACCTCAAGACATACCTGAAAGCGAACGCGATTACTTTTTAGAGCGCATCTACCCGAGCTTCGGCAACTTAGCGCCGCGAGACGTCGCTTCTCGACAGGCTAAATTTCTGGTCGACAAAGGTTTTGGAGCCTTGGGCGAAGAAGCGGTTTATCTTGATTTCAACGACAGCATTAAACGTTTAGGTGAAGACAAAATTTCTGAACGCTACGGAAATTTGTTTCAAATGTACGATAAAATCACCGGCGAAAACCCCTATCAATCTCCGATGAGAATTTATCCGGCTCCTCATTACACAATGGGTGGATTATGGGTGGATTATAATTTGATGAGCACAATTCCCGGCCTATTTGTTGCGGGCGAAGCTAACTTTTCAGATCACGGCGCAAATCGTTTAGGCGCTTCGGCACTCATGCAGGGCTTGGCTGACGGATACTTCGTTTTGCCGTACACGATAGGTGATTATATTGCGAACAACAAACTGACATCAGTTAAAACGACGGATGATGCTTTTAAAGCTTCAGCTGAAAGTGTTTCAGCTGAGATTGCAAAACTAATGAAAATTCAAGGCTCAAGAACGGTTGATAGCCTACACAAAGAGTTAGGCCGCATCATGTGGAACAGCTGCGGAATGTCGCGAACAACAGAAGGTTTAACGGCATCTATTGCAGAAATCGGCAAACTTCGTCAAACATTCTGGAATGAAGTTAAGATTCCCGGCACAGCAAACGAAGTTAATACAGAACTTGAAAAAGCAGGCCGTGTAGCGGACTTCATCGAGCTCGGCGAACTGATGTGTCGCGATGCGCTTGCGCGCGAAGAGTCTTGCGGCGGCCATTTCCGCGAAGAGCATCAAATTGATGGTGAGGCGAAGCGCGACGATGAAAAGTTTTGTCATGTGGCCGCTTGGGAGTGGAACGGATCAGCAGAAAAAGCGCAGACCCGCCACACAGAAGAACTTAAATTTGATAACGTTAAACTTGCAACTCGCTCATACAAATAGAGGTTGAAAATGTCAGTAGCTAAAAAAACCATTAATTTGAAACTGAAAGTTTGGCGTCAAAGAAACCCTAAAACTGAGGGTACATTTGAAACTTACGAGGCTAACAATGTTTCTCCAGATGCTTCGTTTCTTGAAATGCTTGATTCGGTCAACGAAAAGCTGATTCATGCGGGTAAAGATCCGATCGTTTTTGACCATGACTGCCGCGAAGGAATTTGCGGAAGTTGCGGCTTTATGATTAACGGAAATGCTCACGGTCCGCAGAAAAGTACAACTGTCTGTCAGCTTCACATGCGCCAATTTCAAGACGGCGAAGAGCTTGTGCTTGAGCCGTGGCGCGCCCAGGCGTTTCCAGTTATTAAAGATTTAATGGTCGATCGCAGCGCTTTTGATCGAATCATTCGTGCGGGGGGCTATATTTCTGTTAACACCGGCAACGCGCGCGATGCGAACTCTTTGCCGATTCCTAAGCCGGATGCGGATGAAGCGTTTATGTCAGCAACATGTATCGGCTGCGGCGCTTGTGTAGCTTCATGTAAGAACGCGTCTGCAGCTTTATTTACAAGTGCAAAGATCACCCATATGTCATTACTTCCGCAAGGACAAGTTGAACGCGGTTCACGCGCAATGCATATGGTGGCGCAAATGGACGCTGAGGGTTTCGGGGCATGCACAACGACCGGAGCTTGCTCTGCGGCCTGCCCGAAGGATATTTCTTTAATTAATATTGCGACCATGAACCGCGAACTTCTTAAAGGCACGATTGCAGCCAAAGAAGAGCACGCCGGCGGCGATGGCGTATAAGATTTGAAAGACTTTTTTAAAATATTTTTTACACTCATAGCGCTCTTGATCACTTTTATGATCGGCCGCGGTTTCGGCGAAAAGGCATTTTTAGAAAGCGAAGAGTATAAAAAAATTACCGCCAGCCGCGACGAACTTGATTACACCCGCTCAGAACTTGAAAACATCAAAATAAAACTGCAAAATGTTGTTGATCGCGGATCAAATCAAAAGACCGACGAACTGTTGGGACAAATTTTACAAGTTTTTTTAGCCGACTTGGGTCTTCAGATTCAGAATAAAGAACTTTTGTTGCAACGGGCGAAACTTGCTCCAGTTGCATCAGTCCCACCTATCCCTATGAATATTGAAACGAAACCGGAAGTCAGCGAAGAAAAACCAAAAAGAGTTCAAGACTGGAAAAAAATCAGCGACAGCCGCTATCAACAACTTGAAAGCAACTTACTGAATGCCAAAACGGACAGAGATATTCTACGAATTTTGAAAGACGTGAAGATCAATCGGCTTGAGAAATTTCTGAATCTGTCAGAAGAAGCACAGGCCAGCTTCTTCGAATCGTTTAACGGGACATATGTGGGCGCCATATTTGATATCAACAGCAAGCATTACGGCTCGTTATCTTATAAATCAAACGTCATTAAAAACGAAGCCGGCGAACACGTTGCAGGAGAAATTAACTTTAGCAGTGTTGACCACGGAAAAAGTGCACGCTCTTTTGATGAAAAAGCATTTGGCCGCATCGTTTACGGTTTTCGATCGGTTATCGTTCACCACAGCGATAATAAGTATTTTCAATTTTATCGGTTAAAAACCGTTAATAAAATTGCCGGCAATTATTATGAAAAGTTACCGAACGGCACGACGAACCTCATTGGAATATTTACTTTGAACCGCGTAGATCAATTCTAGTAACCGCGAATTCGTCTAAGCTCCGCCTCATTGAGAGCTTTCACCTCGGCCCTATCCCGCGCAATCTCCTCGGCACTTAATTCTGTCGAGCTAGAGGTATCTAATGTGCAATTTTCGATTTCAATCAGCTCTCCATGTGAAAACTTTGCATAACAGTTTAAAACGGTGGAGCTATCAGTATTAAAGAAGATTTCAAAATACTCCTCGCCCGGCGCGGGAAACCAACTGCGCAAGAACAGATTATCTACATTATTAATTATAATTGATGTTATGGTAGATTGAAGTCTCCATTCCCGTTCTTTTGCTCTTACGGTGTCTTTATTCAAGTAGAGTCTTTGAGCGCTTCTTAACACAGCCCCCTGCTGCTCTGCTGCGAAGCAGACTGAAAACACAAATATAATAAAGAGAAAATAAAAATTTTTCATAAAGTGTGATCGGAATAGTTCGTTCTAAACTTTACGAAATAAAGGCGCAGATCAACCTTAGAGCGATCATACAAAAGGGAGTAAATAAACCCCAGGCTAAGTCCAAGAAATCCACCCGAAAAAGGAAAAGATACGGCAAATTCAGTTTTAGACATAACAAAAGGTAATAACAGCGAGAAAAATGCGCAATACGGCAATATTAACCTTGGTCTTATGGTTGCAATGTCTCATATGCAGACAGCAGCACTAGATTTTACATCATTTTGATTCAAACTCGACTTTCATCCTCAACATTTTGTTCTCAGCTGACGAATAGCTTTGGATAGCCACTGAAAGGCACGAGTATGAAAAAAGTCGGACAAATGATGCAAGATTTAGGTTTTAATAAAGATTCATCGGATTCAGCTAAAGAAGCGTTTATTAAGTACTTAATGAAACAGTCAACCGGACATGATGTGATCACTCCTACTGAGAAAAGAATCATCGCCGAAAATCCGCAAAAAATCGTTAGCTTTCCTAAACAACTTACTTTTGATTTTTATGATGGAAATGAACAAAACGAAAATCAGAAAAAAGCCAAATAAGTTTAAAATTCTTCCTCAATTTCTCGACAAACGGCGTGAAACACCACGCCAAAATGATTATACGCATCAACAAACATTCTTATGACATAGGTCTAGTTTCAAACTGCAACCAATAAAAGCCCTGCTCGACTCGACATCAGGTTGGTACTATTTTGGAACTAAACAAGCGTATCTCTCATGGAAGGAGAACCACCCATGCTCACAGGACGAGTTCAACAGATCATTACGATCACTTTAATGGCAGCTTTTTCAGCTGTATCTTTCGCAGACACACAACCTGAGGCCGTACCCGGCGAATACGTTGTTCGTTTGAAACCACAGGTTTCGACAATGTCGCAAAAGTCTTTATCACAAGCTTTGGGCGCTTACATTAAATCGACAATTCCTTCACAAAATATCGTTGTTGTAAAACGTCCGGCGTTTGAAACAACTTTATCCGCAGTTAAAACTCTTGCGCAAAACCCATTGGTTGATATCGCAGAGCCTAACTATATATATCACGCTTCAAAACTTCCGGATGATCCGATGTTGGGTCAATTATGGGGATTGAAAAACGTCGGTCAAGCAGACCCGAAAGGTCAAGTTGGCGTTGCCGGTGTTGATATCGGCATGGAGCAAGCTTGGGATATCGAAACAGGTTCAGATAAAACTGTTGTTGCGATTATCGATACAGGTATTGATTACACTCACCCTGACTTAGTGGATAACTTGTGGACAAATGAAGCTGAAGCCAACGGTCAAGCCGGCGTAGATGACGACAACAATGGTGTTATCGACGATATTCATGGTTACAACGCAATTACCGGAACTGGTAATGCAACGGACGATCAAGGTCACGGTTCACACTGTGCCGGTACAATCGGCGCACGCGGCAACAACGGCGTGGGTGTGGTTGGCGTCAACTGGAATGTTAAATTCATGGCTGTTAAGTTCTTGAGCGCTTCCGGTTCAGGTTCTTTAGAAGACGCTGTTAAAGCGATCGACTACGCGACTCGCATGGGCGCGAAAATCATGAGCAACTCTTGGGGTGGCGGCGGATTCTCGCAAGCTCTTCTTGATGTGATCAAAAAAACAAATGACTCTGGCGCGCTTTTCATCGCGGCTGCCGGTAACGATAACAATAATAATGATACGAAGCCTTCATACCCTGCAACATACGATGTTCCTAATATGATCTCGGTTGCGGCGATTGATAACAAAGGTAACCGCGCAAGCTTCTCAAGCTACGGTAAAAAAACTGTCCACTTGGGTGCTCCGGGCGTGAACATCATGTCATCAACAGGTGGCAAATACGCTTCATTCTCTGGAACTTCAATGGCGACTCCGCACGTCGCGGGTGTTGCTGCGCTAGTTCTTTCGCATGAACCGAACCTGACAAACATTGAGTTGAAAAACCGTCTCCTCCAAACAGCTCGTCCTATCGCAGGACTTAAAGGCAAAACACAGACAGGCGGTTTAGTTAACGCATTTAACGCTTTGACTAACCAAACTCCTCAGCCAGATGCAAATGATCCAGCTAACTGGAGAGCGGTTGTTTTAGATACTGCGGTTGCTTCACCAAGCCCATACGCAGCGAACTCTAACGTAGTTTATGAAATCAACGTGAACGTAGCGGCTGACGCTGATGTCGCTCTGTACTTTGAAAAATTCGATACAGAAGCGAACTACGACACGCTTCAAATCATCGATGCAACTGGCGCGGTACTTCAAACGCTGAGCGGTTCGAACGATGACAGCTTCTCATTATCGTTTAAAGGTGGATACGCTAAACTTGTATTCAAATCTGATGCTTCGGTACAAAGAACAGGTTTCAAAATCACGAAAGTAGCGGTACGCGTTCCTCGTGAAGAGCCGACTCCTGAGCCAACGCCGGCTCCGGTTGATCCTACTGAGCCTACAAACCCGTAGTCTAAAATGTTGAAGGTCTAAAACCTGATGAAAAGCCGCTCACCTCGAGCGGCTTTTTTATTTGAGTTGACGTCATTTGCCGTCGAACAAGTCGACAGTTTCACTATTTTTCATACTTAAAAGAGTCTCTGTTTGTATGATCTACCTGTCCAAATCATGACAGGTGTGATTTAAAAAATGATGTAGTAATTTTCAGCCCATAAAACTGATCTCGGGTGGATTTATATTTCAGTTTTTATCTTTTACGGGCGGGAAAAATGGGAAACTTTCTTTTAAAGACTTGTCTTTTGCTATTGGTCGTTTCAACAACGTCGTTTGCGAACGCGCAGCAGTCATGCCGGGCGTTAATCACGAGCGAACCGACAGTTGCGGCTAGCGTGGCAGTCGCACCAAGAACAGCTGCTGAGCCAGCGCGCAGAGCCGCTCCTCGTGATGCAATTGAAAAATTTAAAGTTGTCGACATAACTGCATCTGAAAAAACGGCGCTGAGCCGTATTGTACGCGAACACAACATCGGCGAATTTGCAGACGTTGCCGAAATGGCTGCTAAATTAGGTGCCAAAATTAAAGAAAAGGCCGGCGAGCCGGCCGCCAAGAGCAACGAACTCGCTGAAATCAGTGATAAAGTCTATGCTCAGTTAGAAAGAAGAATCAAAAAATTCTTTCAAGATAAAAACATTACACGCGCCGCAGATCAAATGTACAATTTCAGCAAATCTGAAATGGAACAGTACATTGCTGAAAAAAATCCTTCAGCTTCTGACGACGCTAAGAAAGCGCTCGTGAGAGAGTTACAAAAAGAATACGACGGTGTTCGCCTCGATTTAATGAAAGCAAAATACAGCTTTAGCGAACAAATCGCGAAAATTGAACAATTTGATATTTCAGAATATGAACCTGCTACAAGTCATCCTTTAATTAACAACCAAAACACACACGTTTTAGTCTCTTTATCTGAGTACCCGTCTTTCGCTATGGCTTTAGCCCGAGATATGGCTCCCCCGCGTCCATACGGTCCGGGTGGTGTTGTGTCTTTCAAAGAATACCGCGACTGCGTTGCGATGAATTTATGGCTATTTACACTCGAAGGACATGATTTAAAGCATATCCACTTTGCGAATGCGCATCCGATGGCTGGGGCGGCAATGTTTCGTCTGACGCGTTCTAAAAACCACTTACGCTATTTTTTGGTTGCAGCATTGTATGAAGGTGTTGATACGGTTCAATACGGATTTGAAAGCGCTTTGGCTCGTCATTTTAGTGAACAAGGTATGTCGCTTGAGCAAGCCATGATTCACTTGGCCAGCGCACCCCAAGCGGAGTTACGTGAAATTGCGATCAAAATCGGTAAAAACCCTGACTACGGCGATTCTCAGCTGAGTGACTGGAAACCAAGCCTGATTGCGGCGGATCAGCTTCCGAGCAATGCAACTACTCCTGAAAAACTCGAACAGGACATTTTGAAGTTTTTCAAAAAATCTCTGGCTGACCTGGCAAACCCAGCCATCAACATCTACATGAGACCGGAATTAGTTGACGACGGCATTATGCTGCCTGCCGGCACACACAACAAACCGGGCGAAGAAATTCACCACTACTAATAAAATTTAAAAAAATATCAATGTAAAGCCTGCAGAAAAGCGGGCTTTTTTATTTTTCCCCGATACGTTTCAGGTATTCTGCCATCTTTAAATTCACAAAGTCCGGAAAATCGAGCTGAGTGCAGTGCGAACCATATGGAACCACAAGAAATTCTGAACCTTTAATTTGATGATGAAGTTCACGTTGATAGCTGACAGGAGTCAGAAGATCACGGTCGCCAGCGATAACCAGCGTCGGGCAATCAATCGTTTGTAGAACACTGGTTGCGTCAAACTTTAAAAGTTGATCAAAAAGTTCAAAGAAATAAGTCAGTTCAATTCGCGAAACTCCCCGACCGTACATTTCAATATCTTTAAACTGGGTTAATCGGATATTAAAACCCCCGGCCAAAGCCGCCAGTTGAAATGCAAGCGGATTGTCGATCATGCCTCTCCACAGATTATTCCACAAATCCGGAAACTTAGAGTGTTGGTCGCGTATAAACTTAAACATAGGTTCAACAAAATCAAGGCCGTAGAGTTTCTTAAGTGGGTTGCGTGAAAAACCATTGATGAAAGTCATTGAAAGAAAAAGTTCCGGAAACTGCTCGTAGGTTTTTAAGAGATAAGCCGCACCGAAACTATGTCCGACAAAATGAGCCTTCTTAATTCCGAGTTCATGCAAAAGTCCTTTTAAATCAAAAGCCAAGTGATCAAAGGTCAAATTACTGATGTTGTTCACCGGAACACTTTTATGATGTCCGCGAATGTCGAACAAAACGGTTTTGTAATTCGGCGACAAAAACTGAACCTGATTGTGCCAGTGGTTCATGAGACAGGCGATTCCATAAATAAAAACTACGGCCTCACCTTCGCCACGGGTTTCGTAGTAAATTGGGGTGCCATCGACTGCTTTGTAAAAGCCGGTTGTTTTCTGAATATCTTGTTCTTGGTTTATCACAGCAAGCTTAATTCTATCACGTTTGCAGCGACTTTCAATTTATCACCAGACGAAATGACCTGTTGATCAAATGTTGCACCGTTAAGGGTCACTTTATCGCCGGCTAAATTTTCAATATATATTTTATCGGCAATTTGAAAGAAGCGCGCCACTTCACCCGGCGCTGTCGGATCTTTGATGTTTAAATCTAGATTGTTCTGACCTAAAATGCGCGGACCATAGCTGAGGGTATAAACTTCTTCGTATTGCGGCCCTTGAATGAAGCTGAGGCGGATCGGCTTTAGAAAGAAAAAGATATCCGACTGTATCCTTGGTCCAGGGTTGTTCTCGAGCCAACTCTTCAATTCGGTTGACCAGGAAGTGACTTCACGGCCGTCGCGTTGAACGACTTTGAAACCCGTCTGACCTATGTTAAATATAAGGCCCAAAATCATTCGAGCACGCCCCACTTCATCAAAACCGAGGCGCAGCTTATTTTCGCCTAAACACTCGATATTCCAAGATTTTTTTGAATCTAAAGTGATCATGGCGTGCTGTTCGGCAATAGAGGCATCATCAAACTCGATAGAATCAATATAACGACCAATAATAAGGCCATTACGCAGGTTAATGCGCTTTCCTTTGTTGGCTCCGTCTAAGATTTCAAGTTCTAACCTCATTTCTACATAATAAATCCCTTAAACAGGGCTTGTCCATAGGGGGCTAAGGTGCTAGACCAGTAAGTCACAAAAAGTCATCCTTGCTCCATCAAAAGATGGGGCTTTAACCGAAAGGAATCCTAATGGATCTTAAGAACGAACTTAAGCGTCCGTACGAGGCAGTTATTCTCGTACACCCAGACGCAACCGTAGAAGAGCAAAAAGAGCTCTTCAAAAAGAACAAAGCCACAATCGCTAACTTCAATGGTTCAGTGCACACACTGGAAACTTGGGGCAAACGTACATTGGCAACACCAATCGGAAAATTACGTAAAGCCGTATACTTCCACACTATGTTTGAAGCCGGCCCACAAGCTATTACAGAGATTGAACGTACAATGCGTATCAATGACAAAGTATTACGCTTCATGCACACGAAGCTAGATGAGCGCATTCCTGTTGCTCAACACGCTGAAGCCTTCAAGAAAAGTTTAGCTGAATCTGCTGCACGTGAAAAAGAACGTGAAGCAAAAGCTCAACTCCGCCGTCAAGCTGCAGCACAAGCCCGTGCTGAAAAGTTTGATAAAGACGACATGTAATTTGTCGCGAAGAGGCCCTAAGTGAGTATCGTTGGACAAAATCAAAACAAAAACATCGTTCGGTTGGTACTCGTAAGTGTCGCGGCTGCTGTTTTGTTTTCTTTCTTCAGCGCGCCCTTATTAAGAGCCTTGTCTGTTTCAGCTAAAGCAAAAGTTTTTTGGCTGACCGGGTTGATTTTGGTGTTGGGCTTGCTCGCCGCCGGATCAATGAATGCAAAGATACTTGAAACAGCCATATTCGTTGGCGCCATCTGGATGACTTTAGGCGTTTACAACGAATTTGAGAAGCGCGGAATCAATTGGAGAAAAGGAAGCTTTTTCTCACTTTTGTCAGGCCTTCTGTTTGCGGTTGCAGGTTATTTTTTGGTTCTGAAAAACCTGGCAGGCGAAGATGTTTTAGTTCAAATGGTTGAACCGTTGAAGCAAGCGCTTCTGAAAGTTCTTCCTGAAAGCCAAACAGATCAGTTGGTGAATATCGTTCCCGGAATTTTGGTCGCGAGCCTTTTTGCTGCCCTTGCATTAGGTTGGGCGTTTGAAACAAAGGCGGCGCGCGCATTCAGTCTGCGCACCGAAAGAGTTGTTTCAAGAATACGCTGGCTCGATTTCAGAATGCCCGATATCACGATCTGGCTGACCTTAACCGCCTTGTTGGCAGTTCTGGTTGTGGCGCCCCGTTTAGCAGTGATTATTTCTGCTAATTTGCTGATTGCTGTTTCAGTCGCGTTTTTGTTTCAAGGATGTGCCGTAGTTGAATTTACCCTTCGCTACACACGTTCAGGACCTTTTATGCGAACGATCGCGTACGTGTTAATAATCCTACAGCTAGCCCCGTTTATTGTTTTGCTGGGCTTTGTAGACTACTGGGCCGACTTCCGTCGACTCATACGAAAAAAGCAAAAACAAACTACTTAAAGTGAGGACACTATGAAAGTTATTTTACAAAAAGACGTCAAAGATTTAGGAAAAGTCGGCGACCTCGTGAATGTTTCTGAAGGTTTCGCGCGTAATTTATTATTCCCGCGTAAACTGGCCTTAGCCGCAACTGAAGCTCGTGAAAATGAATACAATCATTTAAAACGTGTTGCAGAATCTAAAAAGAAAAAAGCAATGGCTGATCGCCAAGAGCTTTTAAACAAAATCAAAGGCACAACAGTTGGTTTCAAACTAAATGCCGGCGAAAACGATAAACTTTTCGGAACTGTTACAACTACAGACATCTCTAAAGCCTTAGAAAAACAAGGCTTCTCTGTAGACCGTAAAGACATCCACCTTGAAGAGCCAATCAAAGTTTTGGGTACACACAAAGCGATCGTACGATACGCTGAAGGTGTTGAAGCTCAAATCCAAGTGGCTGTTGAGCGCGCTTAGTCTTAAAAGTCCGATTTTGACAATCTGTCTAAGTTAAAGGACTCTCAAACGAGAGTCCTTTTTCTTTTGAGGAGATTGTATGAAATCACTTTTCATCGTTTTTATCTTTTCTATGGCCGCTTTCGCGGGAATTACCGATCATCAGTACGTGATCAAACCTTCTTTCGGTGACGTCACAATTACCCCGAAAAAGGGTTTTCATTTAAATCAAGACGCGCCGGCATCAATCGTTATTGACTCAAACGAGGCAATGCAAAAACCAGTTATCAAACAAGAGCAACGCTTTTCATTCAACACGGCCGTTTCGACATTGCCGAAAAAAGCTGTCCTTAGTTTTTACGTCTGTGATGATAAAAAAACTGTTTGTGAAAAACACGACGACACAGTCGATTTGACAAAGCTGTCAAAGCCCGAGGCTGGCGTAGACAACTCTCAGCAGGCTGACGAAAAAACCGCAGCTGTGAAGAAGCCCGCTCTAGAAGGTAAATCTCATTATGATGATATTAAAAACGTAAGCCTAAAAAGCACTAACGGAAAACCGACTCTACTGGTTTTTTCAGCCCCGTGGTGTCCAGCCTGCGTTCGCATGTTCACCGAAGTATATAATCAACCAGTCGTTCAAAAACAGCTTTCAAATGTTAATTTTTATAAACTTAACAGCGATTTGCCTGCGAATTCTCAGATGTCGAAAGACTTTAAAATTAAAGCAATTCCTACACTGGTTCTTTTGGACCAAAACGGAAGCGAAGCATTTCGCTGGCTCGATTACCAGCCTGCCAAAAGCTTTGCTCTTAATTTAAAATCTGAAGTTAATAAAGTCGGCGAAGCGGCCAGCTTGCTTTCGAAAGCTCAAGTCGGCGATGAAAAAGCGGCCCATGTTTTAGGTATGCGCGCCTTCGCTTCTTTCGATTTTACCGAAGCTATTAAATGGCTTTCGATTACAAAGAGCGAAACTGATCAAAAATATAAATTAGCTTCAGAGGTTTCGTTGGCCCAAGAAAAGGCCGACGACGATGAAAAGTTAAACGGCGAATACTTAGGTGCTCTTGAAAAAGGGATTGTTTTAACGACTTCAAAGTTAGATCAATTGCGCTGGTCGATTGATTATTTTGAGAAGAAAAAAGATATGAACACTTTGAGTGCCGATTCAAAGGCTAAAACTCTGGCTATAGCCAATGAAATTGATGCTCTTTTGAAAGATCCAAAAAAAGCGTCCCAAGAGTTTTTGGCAGGCACATACGGTGAGTATGGTGGTTTCGAAGCCGACGAACTTTTTTACATGAAGGGCCGAATCTATAAAATGCTGGATATGAAAGCCGAGCTGCAGGCCAGCAACGATCAAGCTATCGCTCGTTTGGCGAAAGCAAAAACGTCAGTTAAAAAACCCGGCATCATGCTGAATGTAATCGGCTACCTTAAAGAAGCCGGCGATACAAAAATTGTTGAAGGGCTTTACAAGCAATTGATTGCTGCTTACCCGGATACATACGTTTATTTTGAAAAATACGCCCGCTTTAATCAGAAAAACAAGCATTTTGAAGAGGCTTTGAAGTTGGCCGACTCAGCCTTACAGTTTCCGGCCGGCAACGTTCCACAGCTTCATCTTTTGAAGGCGCAAATTTTAATTAATTTGGAGCGCAAACAAGAAGCGGCTACTTTAATCGACGAAACACTGAAGGCAGATTACAGTCAGCACGAACGCTACAAAGCCACCGTAAAAAAATTAGCCGCGCTCAAAGAGCAAACTGCTAAAAAATAGTAATAGATACATTTTAGATCAATAAATTTGAACCGACCCAGTTATTGAGTCTTATCCGGCGAAATGCCGTAAAAAACTTCGTCTAAATAAAGCAAGAGGCATTGGCGAAGATCGTCGACCGTCATGTTTTTAGGGTCGACCTCCATGGCGCGGATCGCGGCAAACAACTCAGTCTCAATAGTGTCCACATCGATCTTTGCGTGAGTCGCAAATTGTTGAAGAACTCGTCCCATGCTCGCCTCCTGCTCGCAAAAAAATGAGTAATAGCTCCTGAAGTATCAGTTCATCATGAACATCAAACAATCAGAGTTAAGTAGACAACCTCATCAGAGCAAAAGGTTAACGGGCTTACAATCACTAAAATAAAAGGCTTTTAAAATAGGTTTAATGTCCAGTACGGGTCGCAAAGCCTTGTCTGGAGCTAGGTCGGTGACTTTTTACGCCGATTTAAATTGGCTGAATCGGTTTAAATCCGTGGTCGAGTCACCAAGCCAGGTTTTGACTCGATATCTGCGGCCCTCTAAAGTTATTTCATTAAATAAAGAAAGAGGTCTTATGAAACACCTAGCCCTTATTATTGTTTTACTTTTTACAATCAATGCCCGGACTGCCGAAAAAATTAAATTCAACTATGTTAACGAAGAGCTTACACGTGTTATTGAAAACTACGCTAAAGCTACCGGCCAGAAGTTTGTGATCGACAGCACAGTCCGCGGAAAGATTTCAATTTTGAATCAAAGCGAAATTACGACAGACGAAGCTTTTAACCAATTGTCAGAAGCGTTGGCCCTTAACGGATTTGCAGTTCTGAAACAAGGCGATTTCTACACGGTTAGAAATGCACGTTCAGCTCAACGGGATAATGTGCCGGTTTCAGCAGAAGTGCCCACCT
>JANPAD010000409.1:0-4055 GCA_031429735.1 Bdellovibrio sp.
CAATTTCGCGGAATTGAGCAAAATCAAGTGCACGCGGGTAAGCGCTGTAGCCTGCGATAATTAATTTAGGTTTTGACTCAATCGCCGTTTTGCGGATGGTATCGTAATTAATTAAACCGGTGGCTTCATCTAGCTTGTATGATGCGACTTTAAATAAAATCCCGCTAAAGTTCACCGGACTTCCGTGCGTTAAATGTCCGCCGTGCGAAAGGTCCATTCCAAGAACAGTATCTCCGGCTTTCATGGCGGCTAAATAAACCGCCATATTGGCCTGCGAACCCGCATGCGGTTGAACATTGGCAAATCCGACATTAAATAATTTTTTAGCGCGTTCGATGGCCAGAGTTTCTATACCATCAACATAGTGGCAACCGCCGTAGTAGCGTTTGCCCGGATAACCTTCAGCGTATTTATTTGTTAAGATAGAACCTTGCGCTTGCATGACGGCAAGTGAGGCGTAATTTTCAGATGCGATCATTTCGAGGCCTTCAGCTTGGCGAACCGATTCGTGCTGAATGAGAGAAGCAATTTCAGTGTCACCTTGAAGAGTATTCTGTGTTGTATTCATCAATAAATCCTCTGGCTGTGAGTTAAACTTGGAGCTAATTTAATTATGTAACGGGCCAAGAGACTTTAGCAACCCGAGTTTGATGTCTTCCACCGGAAAAAGCAGTTTCTTTAAAAATTTGAATCCACCTAAGAGCGGTTTGAAGATCAACGAGGCGTGATCCGATACAAATAACGTTTGCATTGTTATGTTCACGTGCAAGTTTCACGATTTCATCATTGTAAACAAGGGCTGCACGAATGTGAGAAAATTTGTTCGCCCGCAAAGCCATTCCTTGTCCGCTGCCACAAATCAAGATTCCAAAAGTTGAAAGATGCGTTTCAGATTCACTGCTGATTGGGATTTTCCGACAAACAAGATTGGCATAATCAGGATAGTCGACAGAGTCAGTTGAAAAAGGTCCGAGATCTTCAATGCCAACGGCTTGAAGCGCTTCGACCACTTGTTTTTTGAGTTCGAATCCTGCGTGGTCGGCGGCTATATAAATTTTCACTTTAAACCTCAAACTTTGAAAGGATAAGGCACGAGTTTGTACCGCCAAAGCCGAAGGAATTGTTGATGATGTGCTTGATCGGTCCTTGGCGAGCTTCATTCGGTACGTAATCTAAATCGCAGTCGGGACTGGCTTCTTTTAAATTAATTGTCGGTGGTACGATTTGATCTTGAAGGCTCATCACACAAAACGCGGTTTCAATTGCGCCGGCGGCTCCGAGTAAATGCCCCGTCATAGATTTAGTTGAAGAAATCCAGACTTTTTTAGCATGATCGCCCATTAATTTTTTAATTGCGTTTGATTCAAGCGGGTCACCAAGCGGAGTACTTGTCCCGTGAGCGTTAATATAATTGATGTCTTCGGGAGTCAGAGAGGCGTCTTTAAGCGCTGTTCTCATGGCCGAAACAAAGCCCGCACCTTCAGGATCGGGCGAAGTAATATGATAAGCGTCCGATGAGGCACCGTAACCCGTGACTTCGCATAAGATTTTAGCCCCACGCTTAACTGCACCTTCAAGAGTTTCCAATACAAAAATGGCGGCTCCTTCGCCAAGGACAAATCCGTCACGGTCTTTGTCCCAAGGTCTAGAAGCCTCTTCAGGCGAGTCGTTACGGGTTGAGAGCGCACGCATATTTGAAAAACCGGCAATAGCTAAAGGGGAAACCGTCGATTCGGAACCACCCGCAACCATTTGATCAGTAAGGCCGAAACGAATGTAATTGTAAGCTTCACCGATCGAGTGAACTCCAGAAGCGCAAGCTGATGTAATTGTAAAGTTAGGGCCTTTGATTCCGTAATTCATCGAGATCCATCCCGGCGCCAAGTTTGCAATCGCGGCAGGAATAAAAAACGGAGTGACGCGCGAAGGGCCGCGTTCTAAAAGCTTTTGTTTTTGTTCTTCAATCACCGGCAGTCCGCCAAGACCTGAGCCCACAAAGACTCCGGTGCGATCGGTGTTTTCAGGGGTGATTTGCAGGCCTGATTGATCCATGGCCATTTTTGCGCAGGCAATGGCGTATTGAATAAAAAGATCCATTTTTTTCTGTTCTTTTTTTTCAATGTAGGTGTCAGCTAGAAAATTTTTAATTTCGCCGGCGAATTTGACCTCGTGTTGAACGGTATCAAATTTCGTAATATTGGCGATGCCCGAACGGCCTTTGAGCGCCGACTTCCAGGTGTCTTCAAGATTGTTCCCGAGGGGAGTCAATGCTCCGACACCTGTGATGACAACTCTTCTTTGACCGTTAGGTCGCGTGAAAGAGCTGGCCAAAGGACTACACTTTGCCTTTAGTAGTTAAGTAAGACTGAACGTCGTTAACCGTTTTCAGTTTTTCAGCATCTTCATCAGGAATTTCAAGATCGAATTCCTCTTCCATTGCCATAACAAGTTCTACGATATCAAGGCTATCAGCGCCTAAATCATCAATAAAAGAAGCTTCAGATTTAACTTTTTCCGGATCTACCCCGAGTTGCTCAACAATGATATCTTTTACTTTTGCGTTGACTGACATTTAAGTCTCCTTATTATTTCTTTAATTATCGTTCAAAATTATAGTCATTTTTTTTAAAAATGAAAACATATCATTAACTTAGATACATCCCGCCATTAACATGCAGTGTTTGTCCTGTGATATAAGAGGCGGAATCGCTTAATAAGAATGCAGTTGCGTGGGCCACTTCGTGTCCCTCGCCTGGTCTACCGAGAGGGATCTTCTCGTTGAAAGCTTTAAGCTGCTCTTCAGACAAAGCCGCCGTCATATCGCTCTTGATATAGCCGGGAGCAATGCAGTTTGCACGTATTCCGCGCGATGCTAATTCAAGAGCAACCGACTTGGTAAAGGCCTCAAGGCCTCCCTTGCTTGCTGCATAATTAGCTTGTCCTGCATTGCCGGTTGAGCCGATGACAGAGGAAATATTGACGAAGCTGCCTTTACGCGCTTTCAACATATGTTTCGAAAATAATTTTGTGACGTAAAATGCGCCACTTAAATTTGTTTTAACAACCTGATCAAAGTCTTCAGGTTTCATGCGCAGTAAAAGCTGATCTTTGGTGATACCGGCGTTGTTCACAACGCCGTCGATTTCGCCGAAAGTTTTCATCACTTGATCAACAACATTTTCAACAGATGCGGCATTTGACACATCCATTTGAAACATCAAATGCCCTGAACCTTTAAGTGAAGACAAAACCTGTTGGGCTTTGGCTTCATTGGTTGAAAAAGTAAACGCAACTTGAGCGCCAAGTTCGGCTAACGTTGAAGCAATAGCTGCACCAAGGCCACGACTTGCTCCTGTTACAAAATACTTTTTACCGGTCAGATTGAACATGTGTGTACGATGTACGAACTAGAGTTAGCGCTCAAGTTTTTTTATCGCAAAAGCAGCAAAATAGTGCTGCTTGTCATGAGGTTTTAGTTCGATGGCGGAGGAGATGGTTGAGTTGGCGGCAATTGCGGTACGCCCGGTTGTTGAGTCGGAGGTTGACCCGGGCTGTAGGGAATCGGTGGCTGATTCGTCGGAGGAGTCGGCTGGTCGGTCGTGCCGACTTTCAAGAAACCGAAATACCCGTGATGCAGCCAAGTGTAGTAGCCGTTTGGGTACATCGTGATGACAAACCAAGAGCAAAGAAGGTGATGTTTGTTGTTACGGCGGAAATCATGACAAACGAAAGCCTGCTGGTAATCGTTACCGTCTTTAAGAGTAAATTTGAATTCGTAGGGACTTGATATCATCGTAGCCTCATCAAACGATTTCAGTTTACGGCCGCGCCAGTTGTTCCAAACGATGTGATCGCCACGTATTGAAAGGTCGCCCATCAACTGGCCGCTTTCGCGGTTGATGACACCTTCAGGAATGCGCGGGTTCGAAGCGTTTTTGAGCATCTGAAATTCTTGTCCGACGTTATCTGACCACGGGTTCGCGTAAGTGATCGTTTCCCACTCGCCTTCCATCTGACCTTTCCAGTCAATTTGGTAAAGCGGAAACGCTTGAGTG
>JANPAD010000410.1:0-2304 GCA_031429735.1 Bdellovibrio sp.
CCGAAGTTTTCGTTTTAGAAAATGAAGATGAAGAAGCCGACTTCGTCGTGCGTGAAATCCGCCAAGAAATGGCGCTCGGTTTTAAGTGCAGCGACATCGCCATTCTTTATCGCTCAAATACGCAAGGGGCTTTCATTGAAAGTGCTTTAAGACGTAATCAAGTGCCGTATTCTATTTCAGGCGGCACCTCTATCTTTGACCGCAAAGAAGCTAAAGATTGGCTAGCCTATCTGAAGCAATCCGTCTGGCCCGATGAAGTCAGCCTAAGACGAATCATCAACGTACCGCCACGCGGAATCGGTGAAACCACCATTGATAAAATTGCCGACTACGCCGAAGCCAAAGAGCTCGACTTTACTTCAGCTAGTCAAAAATGGGCCGAAGCCGGCGTGGCTGAAAAAGCCGGCGAAGCCATTGATCAACTGAATAAATGGCTCTGGACATTTCCGCAGCGTCTTTTAGAAGATGAAACCTGTGGCGTCACCATTTCAGAACGCTTTCTTTTCTTGGTCCGTGAATCCGGTTATCGCGACTACATCACGCAAAATTCGCCGGACGGGGCTTTCTTCGAAAAACGCTGGCAGGTCATTGAAATCGTAGGCCGAATTATTGAATCTTTCGTCACCAAACGTGAAGCCACGGTCGCGACGTTAAAAGATTTTCTGGATTGCATGATGCTCCGAGACGACGACAAAGACGCCGATGAAAAAAATCAGGTGCAGTTGATGACCATTCACGCTTCGAAAGGCCTCGAGTTTCCGATTGTGCTTCTGGTAGGAGTCGAAGAAGACTTGCTGCCGCACAAGCGCCTTGGTGGTGATCTTGATGAAGAACGCAGGTTGCTTTATGTCGGCATCACCCGGGCTCAAAAGAAATTAACTTTAACATACTGTCGTCAAAGAAAAAAAATGGGCGTAGTAAAACCTGTGTTTGCATCACGGTTTCTAAGTGAATGCTCTAAAGCGCTTTATCATTTTCATGAACACGGCTCAAGACCTGTGGTCGGTGACGCCCGCGATAAAATGGTTAGCGATTTTCTGAAGAAGTTGTCTGAGCCGTCAGTGAAGTAAAGTACAAGTCTAAATTTAAAATCTGTTCAAATTCGTAATTTTTATTTTGAAAAGTGAAAACCAATTTTTCGGCTTGTAAACACATGCGATCATCTTTGTAGATCGAAGCCATACGCTGATTGTATTTGGGTTCATTATATCGAGGGTCGCCCACAATCGCATGACGGGCCAAAGCCGCATGCTTTCTAATTTGATGCTGACGCCCAGTTAAAATGGCTATGTGAGCTTCGGTCAAATAAGCATTTGTTCTTAAAACAGTGACGTGGCTTTCGGCCGCAACGCGGTCGCTCGATTTACCTTGCGGGTTGTCGCGCCCTTCAGCTTTGTCGGTCAGTGGCAAATTCCATACGGTTTTTTCAGCCGGTTTCCAAGCTCCGCGCAGTAAAGCTCTGTAGGTTTTGGTGCCCAGTTCAAGACTTTTTGCAAGTGGAGCGTGCAGTTCCGGCTTTTGCGCTATGACCATCAGACCCGAGGTCTCAAGGTCAAGACGGTTCACAAAATGTAAAGCTTTCTTTTTTTCTGTCAAAAAATCTGACAGTGAGGGGCTGTTATTGTGAACTGAAAGGCCGGCTGGTTTTGAGACCACCAAAAAGGATTCGTTCTCGGCTAAAATTTGAATCTCGTGGTGAGGCATGCTATGATTCTGTCACAGAGGTTTTTATGGTTCAACAAAACGATGGTCAAAAGAAGAAAAATAACGACGGTGTAAACGAAAACGTAGGTGACGAGACACTTGTTACCGAAGCTGCGTCAACAGCCGAAGAAGACCAAGAAGTGTTAGAAGCATTGGACGCCGCTGAGGAAGCTACCGATCTAGCCCAGTCCGCCGCAGAAGAGGCTATCTCAGATACTCAAGATGCAGACGCCGGAGAACCTGATGAAGCCGTTTCTGAAAAAGAAGCTGTCAAAATTGAATTTCCATTTAGTGAAGTTATCCGTGAACGCGTACCGAAAGCTTTCGAAGTGGCTGAAAAAGTGGCCACCGACTGGAAAAACGAAGGCGACTTCGCTGACCTCGGCATTACTCATCCGGTGGCCGGCATCGTGGCGGCACAAGCGCTGATGAAAGCCAAAGAAGTTGAAAAAAAGCTCGAAGAAAAAGGCGTTATCTCAATGGCTAAAATGGGTTTTGCAATTGCAATGTCACAAGTTGACCAAATCAAAAGCAAGATCGTGAAGTAACGAATGGCCGCAACCCCTACACGCGATGAACGCATTAAACAGGCTATGCAAG
>JANPAD010000411.1:0-5310 GCA_031429735.1 Bdellovibrio sp.
GCGTATTCAAGACGTTCACAACGAACTTTTCGATTTATTCATCGATCTTGAAGCAAACGAAGAGCAATGTGATTTTCATACTATTTATGCGATCGCGCGTGAAGGTATGGCCACTTTAGATCCGGCTGTAAACACCGGAAATTTAAAAGTACTTTATGATGCAATCGTTAACTTAGTTCCGCCTCCTACAATTGAAGAAAATGCGCCATTGCAATTAATGGTTTCTAATATCGGTTACAACGACTACGTCGGTCGTTTAGCTATGGGTCGCATGCGTGCCGGTCATGTTAAAGTGGGCGACGACATTCTTTGTATTCAAGAAAACAAACAGCAAAAAGTTAAAGTATCTGCTTTATTTCAATACTACGTGAACTCACAAGTTCCGGTACAAGAAATCGGCGCAGGCGATATGGCGATCATCGCCGGTATCGAAGATTTCACAATCGGCGATACCATCACTTCAGCATTAGATCCTCGTCCACTTCCGCGCATTAAAGTTGATGAGCCGACAGTGGGTATGGTGTTCTCGGTGAACAATGGTCCATTTGCCGGCCAAGAAGGTAAAAACGTTACTTCCCGTAAAATTCTAGAGCGTCTTGAGCGCGAACTTCTTTACAACGTTTCAATCCGCGTTGAAAAAACTGACGCAACGGACGCTTTCAAAGTTGTCGGCCGTGGCGAGTTGCAATTAGGTGTCTTGATCGAACAGATGCGCCGTGAAGGCTTCGAACTTTTAGTTTCTAAACCAAGCGTTGTCATCAAGCACGAAGGCGGCCGTAAATTAGAGCCGTTCGAACACGCCGTTATCGATATCGAAGACCCTTACGTGGGCCCGGTAACTGAAAAAATGGGTATGCGTAAAGGTGTTATGACCAACATGGTTCAAAAAGGCACGGGCCGTACACGTTTAGAATTTCGTATTCCTGCGCGTGGTCTGATCGGTTACCGTTCTGAGTTCTTAACGGATACTCGCGGTACAGGTTTATTGAATACAAACTTCGACGGCTGGGATGACTACCGTGGCGATATCAATTCGCGCATTAACGGTGCGATGGTTTCGGATCGTACAGGTGAGGCGAATGCTTACTCGATCTGGAATAAACAAGAGCGCGGTACAATGTTCGTGAATCACGGTGACCAAGTTTATGAAGGTATGATCGTGGGCGAGCATGCAAAAGACAACGACTTGATCGTTAACATTATCGAAGCCAAAAGAATGTCGAACGTTCGTGCCTCGGGTTCTGATGAAGCCATTCGCGTTATTCCGGTACGTCCGATGACTCTTGAAAAAGCGATGGAATGGATCAAAGATTCTGAGCTGATCGAAGTCACGCCTAAGACAATTCGTATGCGTGTGAAAGAATTAGATCCGCACAAACGTCCTAAAGTACACAAAGACAAAGATAAATAGATCGCTCTGTTTGTAGGAGTGCCTGAGCTTGAATTTCATTAAAGCATTATTTGTAATCTGTCTCAGCTCTTGGTGTTACAGCCAAGAGCTTTTTCATATCGCGCCCGATAAATCCTATAAAACCAAGCAGGCTGATCTCGACCTATTTGGTGATCCTAAAAACCCTGCGTTCAAAGCTGGAATCCCGTACCGGACGAGTAACCACGGCGCCGTCACCATTTACAACTGGCAGTTCCCCAATGAAATGACCTCTGACGGTGACCTAGGATTTGTCCAAAATCCCGAAGCTCAAATTCGTCATATCGCGCGCACTGAAAATGAAGTCGTCTATGACGCTATTTATACATTTGATAGATACTCAAGACGTATTACACCGGTGAAAAAGACCGCTTCTTACGATAAATTCATCACTCTGTTCGGTTGCTCTTACGCGTACGGCAACGCGCTTAATGATGACCAGACAATCAATTACAACATCGCGGTCCAAAATAAAGAATTCTACCCTTACAACTATGCAATCGGCGCTACCGGTATTAATTCAACTCTGGCTTTAGTACAAAAAACAGATTTCAGCAGCCAAATTCCCGAAAAAATAGGTTTGTTTGTAGAGGTTTATATCGGAGCTCACGTCGATCGTGCCGCAGGCTCGTTGCCGTCTCTACAGTGGCTTCAGTACACACCTTTCTACGCAGTGACCGCTGACGATAAAGTTGAACGGCGCGGCTCTTTTAGAACGGGCCGGCCCATTTACAATTTTTTTATGCAGTTGGTGGCTCGTCTGTTTGGTTCCAATATCCTGAGTGGCCGGATTTTCCCGAGTTTGACGGCTGACGATTATACGTATTATTGCCGATTAGCCGAAGAGGTACGTGATACCCTCAAAAATAAATCACCTAAGAGTGAATTTGTCATCTACGTGCATCCGCTGGAGCGACTCGATCCTGGTCTTAAAAGTTGTTTTATAAGTCGTCAGATCAAATTTATCGAGCCCGTACCGCTTAACCCAAATGAATATAAAATCAAGTATGACGGACATCCGAGCGCAAAAGCTAATGAACGGATTGCAAAAGACTTAATTGATTTTGCTGAAAAAGAATTTTAAAAAAAACAGCTAATTTACTGACGCAGCAATTGCAAAGTTAGGTTTTTTCCCAGAGCCACACCTGGCTGATCAAAAGAATTAATATTTTCGTGTTCCCCGATGGTGGCCACGACTAATTGAAAATACATAAACAGATAGCCCAGTGTTAGCGACTTGTTTTGGTCGTCAACTGTAAAACGCGCCGTCGACACTTTATTTTCGCGTAAAGCCAGTTCAGTGGCCTTACATTGGCTGGCAATCAGCTCGCCGTAAGAACGGCCTTCCATGTAATCCAGATCGCTGAACTTAATATCATGAATACGTTCCGCTGAACTTTCCACACTTCTAAAATTATAAAAGCAGACAAATTTATTCTTATCCGTGCTGTGGGCGACCTGCTGTAAAATGGAATGTTGATCGCAACTGCCAATGGCCACAAACGGGGTGCTAAAGCCGGGTGCAGGTTTTCCGGCACGGTCGTGTTGTTTACCCAATGACTCAGCCCAAAGCTGCTGCAGCCAATGCCCGAACCAACGGTAGTTTGAATTATAAAACCAGAAAAGTGTAATGCATTCTTTGCGCTTAAATGAATCGAGAAACAGAGTGGCCGCTTCAGTAACGGCTTTCTTATCTTGCACGGCTAACCGTCCGCCTTTGTGTAAATCATCCAGCGAATAGCCACAAAGACCAGCAATGACCAGGCCGACGGGGGTTAAAACTGAAAAGCGCCCACCCACATCGACCGGAATTTCTAAACACGGGCGACTATGTTTTCGGGCTAATAATGACAAGTCATTTTCAACCGGCTCTGTAATAAAAAAAGATTGATCGGCAATATTCAAGTTCAATTTGCTTAGACGGTTTTCAAGTGCTGAATAGTTCCAAAGAATTTCAAGTGTGGTGCCGCTTTTTGAAATAACAATAAAACCGGTTTGCGCCAGAGCCTCTTGTTTTGACTTAAATTTCGAATTTTCGGAAATTTCAGACCAAACACGTTCAAATTCGACAGAATCAACGTTATCTAAAAAGTGAATGTTTTTAATGAAAGACATTTCAACTAAAGTGCGCGGCCCCATCGAGCTTCCACCAATACCGATAACAACATATTGCGAAAACTGCTTCTTCAACTGCGCTAAAGCCAACTCCGACTGGTCCCGCAAATGCGGTCGCATCGGAACATCCGTAAATCCAATACTCTTGTCGCCCAAAAGACGATCAAAGGTATCGCCGACCGACAAAAGAGGCTGAACAGACATTTGATGAGAAACAACTTTCATAGACAATATTTATACACATTCCGGTCAACAAGGCAAAAAAATAGATCAATTTTTAGGTTGGGGGTTTTCTGATGGTTTAACGGCGGTGTCGGTTGGGGTGTCGTCGTCGTTGATGTCGCCGATCATTTCGTCGAGATCGTCTGCGCTAAGTTCTTCGGTGTTTTCAGCCGGTGGTGGGGCTTTTTGGCGTTTGATAAAGTAATCTACATTGCCCATGGCTTCGTCGTAAGATCCTGAATCTAAGCGACCGAATCGATGCATGTTGCGTACGATTTGAGTTACACGTTTTCGTGCGAAACGGGTTAAGTCCTGCCTGAAATAAGACTGAGAATATTTTTCTGGATTCGGCAAGACCATGGCCAAGAATGCAGCTTCAGTTGCGGTGAGTGCAGCCGGAGATTTTTTAAAATAGAACTGTGAAGCCTGTTTAACGCCGAAAATATTTTTTCCGAATTGAACTACGTTGAGATATTTTTCAAGAATTTCTTTTTTAGTCAGAGTTTTTTCGATGCGCATTGTGATGAGGGCTTCGAGGCCCTTACGTAAAAAATTTTTATCTCGCGACAAAAACATATTTTTAGCAAGCTGCTGGGTAATCGTCGAACCGCCGCAAACAATGCGGTGGGTTTCTTTTAATTTTTGAAAACAGTGCTCGATTCCCTCTTCGTCAAATCCCTGATGCTCGTAAAAGCTTGAATCTTCAGTCAGGATAACTGCGTTCTGAATATTTTTTGAAATCTGATTAAGAGGTACATAATTTTTTGATTTCGGACAAAGATCAACTTTGAACATACTGGTCACGATGCAGCCCTTGATTTCGTCTTCGGACGGAAACCAAATTAAAAAAGCTGCAATCGAAAGGCAAAACAAAGCACCTAAAATCAGTAAAAGACGTTTCATCATGCGAGGTACCCGTTGTCCCGCATCCAACTCACACTTTTTGCAATGGCGGCGTCGGCTGAGGTCGGCACAAAACCGATTTCTTTCTGTGCTTTGCTTGAATCAAACCAATGATACATCATGGCCGTTTGGGCGTTGACGCTGGTGACACCGATATTGACGCCCAATTTTTGAAGCCGATCTCCGGCAAATCCAATTCCGTACAAAAGCCAGTTCGGCATGTAAAAACCCGGCGGCTTGACTCCGGCCGCTGCCGCAATTTTCTGAAAGAGCTGTTGAATGCTCATATTCTCGCCGGTCAAAAGATAGCGCTCGCCGTTTTTCCCGTTCTTAACGGCCAACAAAATTCCTTTAACCACATCTTCAGCGGCAACGACGTTGACTCCGCCACTCGTGTAAAAAGGCATTTTCTGCCGCGCCACTTTAATTTGATTTTTGCGGCTGCCCTTGCGGGCATCGCCAAAACCGTAAATCGTGCTGGGGTTAACACAAACCGCTTGAATTCTGCCGGCACGAGCCGCAGCAACGACCAAGTCCTCAGCTTCTTTTTTGGTGTCGAAATAAGCCATGTGCAAGTGGGCGATGTTATAGCCGAAGTCTTCGTTCAAAACCTGAGGCACAAAGGCTGCGCCGACAGCAAC
>JANPAD010000412.1:0-4926 GCA_031429735.1 Bdellovibrio sp.
GTGAACCCGGCGATTCTATTTTGACTTCCAAAGCGGCCTTTGTAGCCTATCAAGTTTGCGCGCAAGCGGCACGTGTCAAAGTTAAAACGGTTCCAATGAAATCTGATTTAACATTGGATCTTAAAGGAATTGCGGATTACTTTTTTCATCATCCGACCGCCGGCATCAGAATAATATTTATTCCAAATCCGAATAATCCGACCGGTACTTTAGTGGCAGGTCATGAGGTCGATGAATTTTTAGTACGTCTCGGAAACCGGGACGATGTTTTGCTGGTTTTTGATGAGGCTTACACCGAATACGTGCGTGATCCGCAATTCCGCGAAGCGGGAAAGTTCTATAAAAATTATTCGAATGTTCTCGTCATCAAAACTTTTTCAAAAGTGTACGGCATGGCGGGGTTGCGCCTAGGGGCACTGCTTGCGCCTGAATATGTTCTCGAATTTTATAACCGTGTAAGAAACCCGTTCAATGTGAATGATATGGCTCAGGTGGCAGCTATCGCGGCACTTGATGACTCAGATTACATTCGTGATTCACAGCAGGCGGTATGGGAAGGTCTCGATTATTTTTCTAAGGAGTTTAAACGCTTAGGTTTAATTTTTTATCCATCACAGGCTAACTTTGTGTTATTTGATACGAAACGCGACTCTGAAATCGTCCACAAATGTTTACTTAAAAAAGGACTGATTCTTCGTCCTGTGCAAAATTATGGTTTTAAAACACTCATGAGAATGACCGTCGGTTTATCTGATGAGAATAAAAAAGCCATTGGATTTATCGAACAAATGCTTTCCGAGCTACCTGAAACGAATTAGTTTTCGGGACGGAGAGTTTACAAACTTTGCAATTCGACAATTCTAAAGCAGTTTGCAACAACTTCAGCATTCAAAGCTGCCAGTAGAGTTTGTTCGTATTCAAAGTTGGGATTTGCTGAGGCATCGGCACGCGCTTCTAACTCAGTAATTTGATTAAGGTCCATGCGCGCTTGCTTTTGGTAAGCTGCAATTCTTTTTAAACTTTGTAAAATCGGTTTTGCCTGATGTGAGTTGATAGCCTGTTCAACCTGAAAATCTGCAAATGTAACATCAAATTCTGAACCACAAATATGAGACTGTTTGGCTTCTGCAAACGACGACAATAGAACCACAGACACAAGCACTAATAGCTTTTTCATACACACCCTCTGCAAAGCATTTGTGCATGGAATGAACCAACTCAGATAGAATTAAATGCATGGGCACATTAGAACTATGTTACAAATACTGATGAGAGCTGACAGTCGCCCAATGTTTAGTCAGCATCTCATTTTGAGAATAGTTCAGCTTAAATACCAATTAAAATCTAATTTCACCATTCGGTTGAGCGACCAAAACTCCGGAAATTTCTTGTCCGACCTGAACCGGACAGCCCGCTTTTGAAATTGAGAACGTAATTCCGGTCGAGTAAACATCAGCCATATCAAGCGGGCAGACTTGGCTTTCGCTAAAGAAGCGTGTCATTTGCGGATTCAGACTTATCGTACAGCTTTGCGAATCTTTGCTGATTTGCACAGATTGCACCTGGCCGATAATTTGCGCTTCGCCAAGGCAGTTCGCTGAAGCCAATTGCTGGAGCGATAAGATCAGAAAAGCAAGTAAGAACCGTTGAGTTTTCATAGGTAATCTCCACACCAAAAGGCGATTAGCAGGCACTTTACACCAATATGCTTTTTTTAAAAGTGCCTCTGAAAAGAATATCAGGCTGTCTAAGTTTTTTACGCTCAAGGACAATAAAAAATGCTGACTGGGCTTCCGCAAATCGGTTACGCTGGCGGCACTTATGGGTTTTGTAATTACAATCGACGGCCCCGCAGCTTCAGGTAAATCTTCGGTTAGCCGCGGCCTTTCAAAAAAGTTTTCGATACCTTGGGTATCAACTGGTGCTTTTTACCGGGGGCTTGCCTATGCAGCTTTGCATAGGCATATTGATTTAGCAGATCGTGTTTCACTCACTGAATTGGCTATGTCCGACGCCTGGCGTGTGGTCATGACGCCTGAAAAAACTCAAGTGTGGTTCGGTGATCAAGAAGTCACAGATCAAATCGCCCAAGAAAGCGTTGGCAATGCAGCCAGCCGTATCAGCCTGTATCCTGAAGTTCGTTCATCTTTATTAGATCATCAACGTCAGTGTGCTTTAAGTGATCGCGGCCTTGTGGCCGAAGGGCGTGACTGTGGCACTGTGGTCTTTCCGCAGGCTGAATTAAAGGTGTATTTAACGGCTTCTTCTGAACACCGTGCCCTGCGAAGAGCTCAGGAGCTCGGTTTAGACCAGCAGTCTGTAGTTGAACAGCAAAAGCAGCGTGATCATCAGGACTCAACTCGCAAGACAGCGCCGTTGCAGATTCCGCAGGACTCTCTTGTCGTCGATACAACTTCGATGACCCTTGACCAAGTCGTCGACCATATTTACGAAGTTGCTCTGACCAAACTACGAAAATAGAGAGATTCAAAGCCGAATTGTACGGCTTTAGTCCAGTATGCATGACCTGAATTTGCGCACTTAGGCTTGTTAAAATCTCGACTATTCAAAAACTCATTCTGGCTTCATTATTTAAACATAAGCGAGGTTAAAATGAGTTTTCAAAAACTACACATGATTTGTGTTTTGGCGTTCTTGAGTGCTTGCAGCACGGGTCACCACAACGGTTCTTCAACGGTGCAAACGGCGGTGGATGAGGTTATCTATTTTCATCCGGAAGCAGTTGATTCTTCACGTTTGCCGACTGCGGAAAACGAACCTCTTGAAAAAGCAAAAGTAAATACTTCAACGGTTAACTTCCAACAACCAGCGGCTCAACGCGGTCAAGCTGTTGAAGCGAAAGCCTGCGGGTATTTGTATGGTACGGAAGACAACCGTAATGCAATCAGCCAGTCTGAAACGCTCTATGTTATGGACATCGACTGTAGCAGTGTAGCGGGTGCAAACTCATCTTCGGCGCGTGTCATCAGTTTGTTGTCAGCTAAATCAATGTTGCCCCAGCAACGTGGTTACGTTGCAAGATGGAGAAAATCTGCGGTTCAACAAAGCGTTGCCCAGCGAAGAAAAAATGCCGATAGATCAGTGCCTTACTTGTGCTTCCAAGGCCAGGTCAGCCGAGCACTTTGCAAAGGCGAATCTTATAATGAAATTTTAAAAACTGACCGAATGACTTCACGTAGCCAAGTCTACAACTCATGGAACTAGAGGGTAAAATGAAATCAAAATTATTTTTAGGCGTTATTTTTTCAGTTATCGCAGCTCAGGCCCAAGTCTACAAAGGCCCGACTCCGACAACTCAAGTTAAATGGTCTGACTACTGTAAAGTAGGCGCGGCCGCTCCGGTTGAACCGAACTACGCAAATACTGAAGTTTCAAAAGCATTTGAAGTGCTGAAAACCGTAAGTCCTTACAGTTTTTACTTTTACGCAGGCCCTTTAACGGCTTACAAATTAAAGAAACCCGCAAGTGTTGACAGCAAAGAAGTTGTACGTGAAAAAAATGCGCGTATTTACTTAACCGTTCTTTGCGGTGAGTTCCGTGACTACCCGAGCTTGGTTAAAGAAAAAATTCAATGGATCAACAAGCTTTATAAGTTACCGACAACTCCACAGGCTCCGATTGACGTGAACAAACCGCTTTGGTCGCAGGTTTCAGCTGTATCATACGCTCCTTATCTGGAGTTTTCGAATGCACTATGGAATGCGCGTAAGGCCGTTACCGGCACCGTGACATTGGGTTCATACGAAGTTGATAAGCCGGTTTTAGGACAGTTGATGTGCGAAACGAAGTACATCTTTACAGATTACATCACAAAAGGTAAAGCCTTCGATTCACTTGATGCGTTCATATCGGGCTACAATCAGTTTGCTGCAGCAAAAAACTGTACAGCTGAAGAAAAAGACTCGTACTACGACTTCCGCGGTGACTCGAACTTCAAACCAAATTCTCCTGAATCAAACGGCATGATTTGGTACTCAAGTTCGGTAACCGGTCAGTGTGCTGAAATCAACAAAGCTAAACCGACTTCAAAAGGTATCAAAGATGCCGATTGCGAAAAATATTTTAAAAGTCCGTTCTTGTCTCGTTGGATTGCGGCTCGTGCCGGTTTAGGTACTTGGATGTTCCGTGATAAAAAGCATGACTCTGTATTCAGCTCTGAAGGTTCTTCAGTTGTGATCATGTCGGATGGCGAAGGCGCTAAAAAACCGTTCGGTTTCAAATTTGAATCTGAAAAACTTTCTGACTTTACTCCGGCTTGGAACCAGGCTGATTGGTCAAAAAAGGATGCAGGCTTTAACAGCCTTATGAAAATCGGAACTCCGCAAGAAGACAAATCATTTGCCTACGAGCGTATCCGTGATGCGGTTAACCGCCACACAGATTGGTACAGCTCAGGTTTTGATGACTCTATGGGTACGGTTAAAACCGAAGCTTACTCGCCCTTCGTAGCGAGCAGTTACGAAATGAGCCAGTCAGATCAGTTTACGTTCCCGGGTGTAACGGTTAATTCTCCTTCAGATGGCCGTAAACACTGGATGTTCGTATTCAAAGTTAAAAAATCAAACTGGTACAGCACAGATAGTTTGGCGAACAACCAACCGGTTGATTTCGAACGCCATTGGTTCGATGAAACGTCTTTCGGTACGAACGGTTTAGCTAAGCGTGAACGCGCTTGGGACAGATTGGGTAGCCCACTTGAAGGTGAATATGACTCAATCCTCTATTTACACAACATCACTCAGGGTGGCGAAGTAACGCCTGAGTAATATTCTTCGGATGACTTTTCAGAAGAAGCATTGATATAAAGGTCTCCATAAGGGGACCTTTTTTTATGAAATCAGTACTACTTTTAATCACATCACTTATCGCGGGCCTTTCTTTCGCACACGCTGCACCTAAAGCTGA